>NZ_JBEPEL010000024.1:0-83171 GCF_040300825.1 Streptomyces sp. NPDC000229 | reverse complement strand
GATCGCGGTGGGTTCCGTCGTGATGACCGGTCGGCGTTCAACCGTGACGACCGTGGGCCCCGCCGAGATGACCGTGGCCGTGACGACCGTGGCGGTTACCGGCCTCGTGACGACCGTCGTGACGACCGTGGCGGTTTCCCCCGCGACGACCGTGGCGGTTACCGGCCTCGTGACGACCGCCGGGACGACCGTGGCGGGTTCCCGCGTGACGAGCGGGCGCCTCGGCGGGACGACCGGCGGGATGACCGGGGCGGGTTCCGCGGGCGGGACGACCGGCGTGACGACCGGCCGCGTGGGCCTCGGCGCGACGACCGTCGTGATGACCGAGGTGGGTACCGTGGCCGAGACGACCGTGGTGGGTTCCGTGGCCGGGACGACCGTGACCGGCGCGACCGGGAGCGTGAGCCGATCAAGCGCCTGCCGATCCCGGACGACGTCACCGGTGACGAGATCGACAAGGACGTACGGCAGGAGCTGATGAGCCTGCCGAAAACGCTCGCCGAGGACGTCGCCAGGAACCTGGTGATGGTCGCCAAACTCATCGACGAGGACCCGGAGAAGGCGTACGCGTACTCGCGTATCGCGCTGCGGCTGGCCTCGCGTGTGGCGGCCGTGCGGGAGGCCGCGGGCTTCGCCGCGTACGCGACGCAGAAGTACGCCGAGGCGCTGGCCGAATTCCGGGCGGCCCGGCGGATGACCGGCAGCGTGGAGCTGTGGCCGGTCATGGCCGACTGCGAGCGCGGACTGGGCCGCCCCGAGCGGGCGATGGCGATGGCCGGTGAGCCCGAGGTGCAGAAGCTCGACAAGGCGGGTCAGGTCGAGATGCGTCTGGTCGCGGCCGGGGCGCGCAGGGACATGGGGCAGCTGGACGCCGCCATCGTGACCCTGCAGAGCCCGGAACTGGCGTCGAACTCCGTCCAGCCGTGGACGGCGCGTCTGCGGTACGCGTACGCCGACGCGCTGCTGGAGGCGGGGCGTGAGGGCGAGGCGCGGGAGTGGTTCGCCAAGGCGCTGGAGGCCGACAAGGACGGTTCGACCGACGCCTCCGACCGGCTCGCCGAGCTGGACGGTGTCGAGTTCGTCGACGCCGCCGTGGAGGACGAGGCGGAGACGGACGAGGAACAGCAGGACTGACTGAGGTGAAAAGGGGCGGCATCCGCGAGGATGCCGCCCCTTTTCGTATGTCCGGGCGTCAGTCGACGTCCAGGCTGCGCAGCACCAGGCCCGTCGCGGGCTTCGGGCCGAAGGAGGTCGACTTGCGCGGCATGGTGACGCCCTGGCGGGCGAGCTCGCGGACGATGTCCTCGCGTACCGGGTGCATGAGGACCGCCGTGCCGCCCCGGCGTTCGGCCTGGGCGACGGCGGCCTGGGCGTCGTGGATGTAGGTGATGCCCGCGGGGGTGTCCGGCACGCGCCAGATGTGGTCGAGGAGCGTGGCCTGCAGCACCGTCGCGTCGAGGGTGCGCCAGGCCTCCGGGCGGTCGGCCGGGATCGTACGGGCCAGGAGCTCGGGGGAGGGGCGGTCGATCAGATGGAAGCGGCCGTCGCCGGCGAGCACGAAGGCGTTGCCCTCCGAAGCGGCGGTGGCGAGGGCGTCCAGGGCGGCCGGGAGCGGGCCGTCCACCGCGCGGACGCGGAAGGTGTCGTCGAGGGCGGTGAGCGCGTCGGCCACCGGGAGGTGGTTGAGGAGCCGGTGGATGGCGCGGACCTGGAGCGGGTAGCGGGCCGTGTCGATGAGGAGGACGAGGCCGTAGCCCCAGGGGCCGGGCGTGGGGTGTTCCTCGCGGAGGCGGAGGTAGGTGGCCCAGCGGTGGTGCCCGTCGGCGATGAGGGCCTGGTGCCGACGGAGGTCGTCGGCGACTTCGGCCAGGGCGGCCGGGTCGGTGACGGACCACAGCCGGTGGCTCATGCCGTCCTCGGTGGTGGTGGAGAGGAGGGGCGCACGCTGGACGGTGCGTTCGATGACGGCGGTCGCGCCGGTGGCGGTGCCGTTGCCGCGGTAGGTGAGGAGCAGCGGGTCGAGGTTGGCGGCGGTGGTGCGCATCAGGGACGCCCGGTCCTCGACCACGTGCGGTATGACGTCCTCGTGGGGCAGCACGACGCCCTCGGCGGGGGTGGTGAGCTCCAGGGCGCCGATGAGGCCGCGCTGGAGGATGTCGCCCTTGCGCTGCTCGTACACGTACAGCGCGGGTTCGGCGTCCGGTGCGAGGATGCCGTCGGAAAGCCAGGCGTGGAGGGTGTCGGCGGCCTGGCGGTGGCGGGCCTCCTTGGTGGCGGCCTGCGGCAGGATCAGCCGGACGATGTTGTGCGGGTCGGCCGACTGCAGGTGGTGCACACCGTCGGGCCGTACGACCACGTCGTACGGGGGAGAGGTCACCGCGGCAAGGCTCCCGACCCGTTCCGGTACATAGCGCAGCCCACGGAAAGGTGTCAGGTGCAGACCGCCGTTGGCCGCAGAACCTGTGGTGTCCATCCCTGCATCGTATGTGGATCGAGGGTATGAGCGATGATCGGGGGCAAGTCGCTTTCGGAACGAGGAGTTCGGGACATGGGGCAGCGGGGCAGGAACCGGCCGAGCGGCAGTGCGCGCGCACTGAGCGAGGCGTACGACACGGCGCTGCTGGACCTGGACGGGGTGGTGTACGCGGGCGGAGAGGCGATCCCGTACGCGGTGGAGGCGCTGGAGACCGCCCGGGACGGCGGGATGCACCTCGCGTACGTCACCAACAACGCGCTCCGGACGCCGGATGCCGTCGCCGCGCATCTGACGGAGCTGGGGGTGCCGGCCGCGCCGGCCGATGTGATCACCTCGGCGCAGGCGGTGGCCCGGCTGATCGCCGACCAGGTGCCGCAGGGGTCGCGAGTCCTGGTGATCGGCGGTGAGGGCCTGCGGGTCGCGCTGCGTGAGCGCGGGCTGGAGCCGGTGGAGTCGGCGGACGACGACCCGGCTGCCGTGGTGCAGGGGTACGGCGGGCCCGAGCTGCCGTGGGGGCGGTTCGCGGAGGCGTCGTACGCGGTGGCGCGGGGGGTGCCGTGGTTCGCGTCCAACACGGATCTGACGATCCCGAGCGGCCGGGGGATCGCGCCGGGGAACGGCGCGGCCGTGGAGGTGGTACGGATCGCGACGGGCGCGGAGCCGCAGGTGGCGGGCAAGCCGTTGCCGCCGATGCACCGCGAGACCATCCTGCGGACCGGTGCCGAGCGGCCGTTGGTGGTGGGGGACCGGCTGGACACCGACATCGAGGGCGCGTTCAACGGGGGTGTCGACTCGCTGCTCGTGCTGACCGGGGTGACGGACGCGGCGCGGCTGCTGGCCGCGGTGCCCGAGCACCGGCCGACGTATGTGGACGCCGATCTGCGGGGGCTGCTGACCGGGCAGCCGGAGGTCGCGGGGACGGCGGCCGACGGATTCCGGTGCGGTGGGTGGACGGCGGCCGTGCGGGCGGACGCCCTGGTCCTGGAAGGGGACGGCGGGGCGTCGGACGCGCTGCGGGCGCTGTGCGCGGCGGCGTGGACGTACGCGGGGGACGGTTCGTGCACGCTGGACGCGGGGAAGGCGCTGGCCCGGCTGGGGTGGTGAGTGGCCGTCGAGGGGGTCGGCGGAGGAAAGGCAAAGGTAGGCTAACCTAACCGGGTGTTGGTCGACAGTCCTCCCAAACAGAGCGCGGATCCTTCAGCCGCAGCCGAGCACCGTGGGCGCCGCCGTTCGGTGCGCGCGGCCGGGCTTCTCGTCGCCGTCGGTGTCCTGCTGCTGATCTGTGTCGCGAGCATCATGGTCGGGGCCAAGCCGGTCCCGCTCGGTGACGTGTGGCACGGTCTGTTCCACAACTCCGGTACGGGCAACGACGTCCTGATCCAGGACCTCCGGGTGCCCCGGACCGTGCTGGGAGTGATCGTCGGTGTCGCGCTGGGCCTGTCCGGTGCGGTGATGCAGGCCCTCACCCGCAACCCGCTCGCCGAGCCCGGCCTGTTGGGCGTGAACGCGGGAGCCGCGGCCGCCGTCGTCAGCGCCATCAGCTTCCTGGGCGTCACCTCGCTCAGCGGGTACGTCTGGTTCGCCTTCCTGGGCGCCGCCGTCGTCTCGGTCGTGGTGTACGTGCTCGGCGGCAGCCGCAGCTCCACCCCCGTACGCCTCGCGCTGGCGGGTACGGCGGCGACCGCCGCGCTGTACGGGTACGTCAACGCCGTGCAGCTGCTGGACTCGGCCGCTCTGGACCGGCTGCGTTTCTGGACCGTCGGGTCGCTGGCCAACGCCGACATGCAGACGGTCCGCAGCGTGGCGCCGTTCATCGCCGTGGGGGTCGTCCTCGCGCTGCTGATCGCGCGCCCGCTCAACGCCATGGAGATGGGTGACGACACCGCCCGCGCGCTGGGCGCCCACCTGAACCGGACACGCGCGCTCGGGATGGTGTCGGTGACGCTGCTGTGCGGTGCCGCGACCGCCGCGTGCGGGCCGATCGTCTTCATCGGACTGATGGTGCCGTACCTCGTACGCGCGCTGACCGGCCCCGACATGCGGTGGATCCTGCCCTACGCGGCCGTGCTGTCGCCGGTGCTGCTGCTGGGCTCCGATGTGCTCGGGCGGGTCGTCGTCCGGCCCTCCGAGCTCCAGGTCGGCATCGTGACCGCGCTCGTGGGCGGTCCGGTCTTCATCCACCTCGTACGCCGCAAGAGGATGGCCCAGCTGTGAGCACGCGTACCGCGAAGGCCCTCCGCACCCCCGGGGGCCTGTCCGTCCGCTACGAGCCGCGTGCGGCCGTCACCGTGCTGTTGCTGGCCGCGGTGACCGTGGCGGCCGGTGTCGTCCTCATCGGCAGCGGCGACTTCCCGATCGCGCCCGGCGACGTCGTCGCCACACTCCTCGGCAACGGCACCATGGCGCAGGAGTTCATCGTCCAGGACCTGCGGCTGCCGCGCGTCCTGGTCGCGGTCCTCGTCGGAGCGTCCCTGGGGCTGGGCGGCGCCGTCTTCCAGTCCGTCTCCCGCAATCCGCTGGGCAGCCCGGACATCATCGGCTTCGGGCAGGGCGCCACCGTCGGCGCGCTGAGCGTGATCGTGCTCTTCGGGGGCGGCGCCACCGCCGTGGCGGGCGGAGCCGTCGTGGGCGGTGTGGTGACCGGCTTCCTGATCTACCTGCTCGCCTGGAAGCGGGGCGTGCACGGCTTCCGGCTCGTGCTCATCGGCATCGGCGCGGCCGCCATGCTGACCGCCGTCATCCACTACCTGATCACCAAGGCGAACCTGATCGACGCCACCCGGGCCGTGCTGTGGATGACCGGCACCCTCGACGGCCGTGACTGGGCACAGTTCTGGCCGCTGCTCGCCGTGTGCGCCGTGCTCGTGCCGCTGGTGCTGGCGTACGGCCGGCCGCTGCGGATGCTGGAGATGGGCGACGACGCCGCGTACGCGCTCGGTGTGAAGGTCGAGCGGACGCGGCTGGTGCTGATGGGGTCCGCCGTGCTGCTGGTGTCGGTCGCCACGGCCGCCGCCGGGCCGATCACCTTCGTCTCGCTGAGCGCGCCGCAGCTCGCCCGCCGGCTCACCCGTTCGCCCGGCCCCAACCTCGCCGCCTCCGCCCTCATGGGGGCCGCGCTGCTGCTGGTCGCCGACTGGGCCGCCACCAACGCCTTCGGTGAGCGGGAGCTCCCGGTGGGCGTCGTGACGGGCGTCGTCGGCGGCGTGTATCTGCTGTGGCTGCTGGTGACGGAACGCAAGGCAGGCCGGATATGACCCCCCTGAACCAAGAGAAGAACGCCAGGAGTACGTCCATGCAGCAGCGCCTGAGCGCGGAGGCGGTCACCCTCGCCTACGAGCAGCGGATCATCGCCCGCGACCTGTCGGTCGAGATACCCGACAACTCCTTCACGGTGATCGTCGGCCCCAACGCGTGCGGCAAGTCGACCCTGCTGAGGGCCCTGTCACGGATGCTCAAGCCGACCGCGGGGCGCGTCCTGCTGGACGGACAGGCCATCCACTCCATGCCCGCGAAGAAGGTCGCCAGGACCCTGGGACTGCTTCCGCAGTCGTCCATCGCACCGGACGGCATCACCGTCGCGGACCTCGTCGCCCGCGGCCGCTACCCGCACCAGGGGCTGCTGCGCCAGTGGTCACCGGAGGACGAGCGGATCGTCCAGGAGTCGATGGACGCCACGGGAGTGGGCGAGCTGGGCGACCGGTACGTCGACGAGCTGTCGGGCGGGCAGCGCCAGCGCGTGTGGATCGCGATGGCGCTCGCCCAGCAGACCCCGCTGCTGCTGCTCGACGAGCCGACGACGTACCTGGACATCCAGCACCAGATCGACGTGCTCGACCTGTGCGCCGAGCTGCACGAGACGCAGGGCCGCACGCTCGTCGCCGTCCTGCACGACCTCAACCACGCCGCCCGGTACGCCACGCACCTCATCGCCGTACGGGGCGGGGAGATCGTCGCGGAGGGGCCGCCGTCCGAGGTGGTCACCGCCGAGCTGGTCGAGCGGGTCTTCGGGCTGCGCTGCCAGGTCATCGACGACCCCGAGACGGGCACGCCGCTCGTCATTCCGGCGGCGAGGAGGGCCCGGGCGGTCGCCGCCCTACAGAAGTGACCGCAGGCGCAGCAGATCGCGGAAGCCCGCCTCCAGCCTGATCCGGCCGGAGGCCCAGGCCCTGGCGAAGTTCAGCTCGCCGTCCACCATCGCCACCAGGTCGTCACCGGCCATCGCCAGCCGTATCTCGGCCCGCTCCGGCGGTGGCCCGTCCACCCGGTCCTGCACCTCGATCCGGCCCCCGGCGAGACGGCCGGTGAAGGTGACGTCGAGGTCCGTGACGTGGCAGCTCAGCGAGCGGTCGAGCGCGGCGGCGCTGCGCACCTCGCCGTTCGCGTGCGTCAGGTTGTCCGAAAGTCTGTCGAGTGCGCTGCGGCACTCCTCGATCGTGGCCATCGCCACCGACCGTACCCCAGCGCTTCGCGGTAGCGTCTGGGCATGAGCGACGTGATGCCCGAGGCCCCGGAAGGTGCCGCCCCCGTGGAGTCGTACGACCCGGCGGCGCCCGCGCCCCTCGGCGTCCCCCGCGTCCCCACCGGGCACCCGGGGGTCGACGCCGGCCTGGAGCGGCTGGCCGACGCCGACCACCTCCCCGCCGACGGGCACCTGGAGGTGTACGAGGATGTACACCGGGGGCTGCGGGAGGCGCTGGACGCGCTCGACGCGCGCCCCCAGCCTTCGCCTTCGTACGAACACAGGAGCTGAACCGAACGTGGCAGGAGTCGCACGCCGCCGTCTCGACGCCGAGCTGGTACGCCGGAAGCTCGCGCGCTCGCGCGAGCACGCGAGCCAGCTGATCGCGGCGGGGCGGGTGACCGTCGGCGGCAACGCCGCCACCAAGCCCGCCACCCAGGTCGAGACCGCCGCCGCGATCGTGGTGGCGCAGGACGACGCCGACCCGGACTACGTCTCGCGCGGCGGCCACAAGCTGGCCGGGGCCCTCGCCGCCTTCGTACCGCGGGGGCTGAAGGTCGAGGGGCGGCGGGCGCTGGACGCCGGCGCGTCCACGGGCGGGTTCACCGACGTCCTGCTGCGCGCCGGGGCTGCGCACGTCGTGGCCGTCGACGTCGGGTACGGACAGCTCGCCTGGTCGCTGCAGAGCGATGAACGCGTGACCGTCAAGGACCGTACGAATGTGCGTGAGCTGACGCTGGACGCGATCGACGGAGAGCCGGTGGATCTGGTGGTGGGCGACCTGTCGTTCATCCCGCTGGGGCTGGTACTGCCCGCCCTGGCGGGTGTTTCGGCGCCCGACGCCGACCTGGTGCTGATGGTGAAGCCGCAGTTCGAGGTGGGCAAGGAGCGGCTCGGCAGCGGCGGGGTCGTGCGCAGCCCGGAGCTGCGCGCCGAGGCCGTGCGCAAGGTGGCGCGGCAGGCCGGTGACCTGGGTCTCGGGGTGCTGGGCGTCACCGCCAGTCCGCTGCCCGGCCCGTCCGGCAACGTCGAGTACTTTCTGTGGCTGCGGGCGGGTGCGCCCGCGCTGGATCCGGCGGATGTGGAACGCGCCGTGGCGGAGGGACCTCGTTGAGTTCATCGACAGCGTTTTCGACGACTGCTGCACCCCGCACCGTCTTCCTGCTCGCGCACACCGGCCGCCCGGCGGCGGTCCGCAGCGCCGAGCTCGTCGTGCTCGGACTGCTGCGCAACGGGATCGGCGTACGCGTCCTGGCCGCCGAGGCGGCCGATCTGCCGCTGCCCCCGACGGTGGAGACGGTGCCCGAGGCGTCACCGGACGTACTGGACGGGTGCGAGCTGCTGATCGTGCTGGGCGGCGACGGGACGCTGTTGCGCGGCGCGGAGTTCGCACGCGCCTCGGGGGTGCCGATGCTCGGCGTGAACCTGGGGCGCGTCGGCTTCCTCGCGGAGGCCGAGCGCGACGACCTCGACAAGGTCGTGGACCGGGTGGTGACGCGGGCGTACGAGGTCGAGGAGCGCATGACCCTGGACGTCACCGTGCACAACAACGGTGACGTCCTGCACAGCGACTGGGCGCTCAACGAGGCGGCGGTGCAGAAGGTCTCGGCCGAGCGCATGCTGGAGGTCGTCCTGGCGATCGACGGCCGGCCCGTGACCGGCTTCGGCTGCGACGGGGTGATCTGCGCGACCCCGACCGGCTCGACGGCGTACGCCTTCTCGGCCGGGGGACCGGTGATCTGGCCCGAGGTGGAGGCGCTGCTGATGGTGCCCATCGGGGCGCACGCGCTGTTCGCCAAGCCGCTGGTGACCACGCCGGACTCGGTACTGGCGGTCGAGGTCGAGCCGCACACCCCGCACGGAGTGCTCTGGTGCGACGGGCGGCGCACCGTCGAACTGCCCGCGGGCGCCCGAGTGGAGGTGCGCCGTGGGGCGGTGCCGGTACGGCTGGCGCGGCTGCACCACGCGTCGTTCACCGACCGGCTGGTGGCCAAGTTCGCGCTGCCGGTGTCCGGCTGGCGGGGCGCACCGCGCTGAGGGATGTGAGGGCACAGGCCGCTGGGACCAGGCGGCTTCGAGACGCAGATCGAGCCGGTGAGCAGGACGAGCGCTCTCTCGCCCGTCGCCGGAGTGGTCATCATCATGGTCGAGGCGCTCACCACGGTGGACG
Source organism: Streptomyces sp. NPDC000229 (assembly GCF_040300825.1). NCBI lineage: Bacteria > Bacillati > Actinomycetota > Actinomycetes > Kitasatosporales > Streptomycetaceae > Streptomyces > Streptomyces sp. NPDC000229. Next base: position 74,066 of record NZ_JBEPEL010000024.1, on the reverse strand, counting down.
CGCACAGCGCGGTCACCGCCGTGCCGACCGTGCCGACGAAGGCGGGCCAGTGTGCGCAGTGAGGCGAGGGCCGGTCCGATACTCATGGTGATCATGTTGGTGGGCGACGCGTGGCCGGCGCCATGGGGCTGCTCCCCGGGTCGAGAGGGGGGTCATCCCCACTCCGGCGGGTGACAGATGGGCTCCGCGCCCGCGCTCCGACCTGCTGCTTCGACGACGCGGGGCGGGGGCCGTCGCACAGCGGGCCCAAGACCTCGTAAGGTCTTCCCCGTGTTGGAGGAGATGCGGATACGGTCGCTCGGGGTCATCGACGACGCGGTGGTCGAGCTGTCACCCGGTTTCACCGCGGTGACCGGCGAGACCGGCGCGGGCAAGACCATGGTCGTGACCAGCCTCGGCCTGCTGCTCGGCGGGCGCGCCGACCCCGCCCTGGTGCGGATCGGTTCGCCGTCCGCGGTCGTCGAGGGCCGGATCAGCGTGCCGCCCGGCGGCGCCGCGGCGGTCCGGGCCGAGGAAGCGGGCGCCGAACTCGACGAGGGCGCGCTGCTCATCAGCCGCACCATCTCGGCGGAGGGCCGCTCGCGGGCGCACCTGGGCGGGCGCTCCGTGCCGGTCGGCGTGCTCGCCGAGCTGGCCGACGAACTCGTCGCCGTGCACGGCCAGACCGACCAGCAGGGCCTGCTCAAGCCCGCCCGTCAGCGCGGCGCGCTCGACCGGTACGCGGGCGACGCCGTCGCCGTACCGCTGGCCACGTACACGGACGCCTACCGGCGGCTGCGCGCCGTCACCGCCCAGCTGGAGGAGCTGACCACGCGCGCCCGGGAGCGGGCGCAGGAGGCCGACCTGCTGCGCTTCGGGCTCGCCGAGATCGAGGCGGTCGAGCCGCGCGCGGGCGAGGACGTCGAACTGGCCGCCGAGGCGGAGCGGCTCGGCCACGCCGAGGCCCTCGCCTCCGCCGCCGCGCTCGCCCACGGCGCGCTCGCCGGCAACCCCGAGGACCCGGAGGTCCTCGACGCGACGACCCTCGTCGCGGGCGCGCAGCGGGCGCTGGAGGCCGTACGGTCGCACGACCCGGCGCTCGCCGCGCTCGCCGACCGGATGGGCGAGATCTCCATCCTGCTCGCCGACGTGGCGGGTGAGCTGGCCGGGTACGCCGACAACCTGGACGCCGACCCCCGGCGCCTCGCGGCCGTCGAGGAGCGGCGCGCCGCGCTCACGTCGTTGACCCGGAAGTACGGCTCCGACATCGCCGCCGTCCTGACGTGGGCGGAGGAGGGCGCCGCCAGGCTGACCGAGCTGGACGGCGACGACGACCGGATCGGTGAGCTGACGGCCGAACGGGACGCCCTGCGCGCCGAACTGTCCGGGCTGGCCCAGGCCCTGACCGACGCCAGGACGGAAGCGGCGGCGCGGTTCGCGGACGCCGTCACCGCCGAGCTGGCGTCGCTCGCCATGCCCCACGCGCGCGTGTCGTTCGACATCCGGCAGACCGACGATCCCGACGGCGTGGAGGTCGGCGGGCGGACGGTGGCCTACGGGCCGGCCGGCGTCGACGAGGTCGAGCTGCTGCTCGCCCCGCACCCGGGCGCGCCGCCCCGGCCGATCGCCAAGGGCGCGTCCGGCGGTGAGCTCTCGCGCGTGATGCTCGCCGTCGAGGTCGTGTTCGCCGGGACGGACCCGGTGCCGACGTACCTCTTCGACGAGGTCGACGCGGGCGTCGGCGGCAAGGCGGCCGTGGAGATCGGGCGGCGGCTCGCCAAGCTGGCCAAGTCCGCGCAGGTCGTGGTGGTCACGCACCTGCCCCAGGTGGCGGCGTTCGCCGACCGGCAACTGCTGGTCGAGAAGACCAACGACGGGTCCGTGACCCGTTCCGGTGTCACCGTCCTGGAGGGCGAGGACCGGGTGCGGGAGCTGTCACGCATGCTGGCCGGCCAGGAGGACTCCGAGACGGCCCGTGCGCATGCGGAGGAGCTGCTGGCGACGGCGAGGGCGGACGCCTGACGCAGGCCCCGGACCGGGGGGTCCGGGGCGGTTCGGCCCTGCGTTGGGTGGGTTGCGGGGTGTTGGGCCCGCGTTGGATGGGTTCCGGAGGGTTCGCCCCTGTGGCGGGTGGTCCGGGGCGGTTCGGCCTGCGGCGGGTGGGTTTCGGGAGGGTGCGGGCCTGCGTCGTGGTCCGGGGCGGTTCGGCCTGCGGCGGGTGGGGCGGTTTCGGGTGCTTGCCGGTGGGGCGGTGCCGCTCGTTCGCTGCCGGTGGGTGGGGGTGCGGCCCCTCCGGGCTCACCTCCTCGAGGCCGGCGGCCTTGGGCCCAGTGAAGGGAGCCCTTTCAGGGCCGCCAGCCTCTGCGGGGGCGACCCTGCACGGCCCCACCCTGGGCCGGAGGCCGGGTGCGGGCGCTCGTAGGGTGACCAGCATGATCGAATTCTCTAGGGCGGCAGCTGCGTTCGGGTTCGCCGCAGGGGCTACGCGTGCCGTGTACCAGGGGCTGCGGCGGCGTCGTGACGAGCAGTGGGAGCGGACGAACCACGCCGGGCGGGCCGTCGACCTGTACGCCGGGCCCGCCGTGGCCGCGGGCGCAGCGCTCGGGGTGCTGCCGTCGGGCGCGCGGGGGCGGGGCGCCGCGGTGCTGGCCGGGCTCGCCGCGGGGGCCTGCGGGGCGTACGACGACGCCAAGGGCGACCACCGGCGCGGTTTCCGGGCACACCTGGGCGCCCTGCGGGACGGCGAGGTCACCAGCGGGGCCGTCAAGCTGTTCGGGATCGGCGCCGCCGGGCTCGTCGCCGGCGCGCTGCTGAAGGAGCGGCCCGTCGACAAGCTCCTCGCGGGCGTCGTGATCGCCGGTACCGCTCATTTCGTCAACCTCGTGGACGTACGTCCGGGCCGGGCAGCCCTCACGGTGCTCGCGCTCGGCGCGCCCGGCCTGCTGCGCGGGCCTCTCGCCGCCGCTCCGATGGGCGCCGCGGCCGCCGTCGTCGCCGACGACCTCGCTGAGCGCACCATGCTCGGCGACGCGGGCGCCCACGCCCTGGGCGCGGCGCTCGGCACGGCGATCGCCGCCGCCAACGGGCGCGCGGGACTCGCGGTGCACGCGGCCGGGCTCGTCGCGGCGGCGGCGTACGGAGACACCGTCAGCCGCCTCGCCGGTTCACCCGAGTGAGTGATCGCTGACGATGGTTTACGCCCCGCGACACGGCCGCTTCGCCCCGACGGTGCCGGAACGTGCGTACGGACTGGCATCCTTGGGCGCGTGACACAGCTGCATACGGTCCAAGTGCTGGGCGGCGGCAGCGCGGGCAGCAGCGCTCACGTCAGATCACTGGCCGCCGGACTCGTGGCGAGGGGCGTACGGGTGACCGTCTGCGCCCCCGCCGAACTGGACCCCGACTACGACTTCCTCGGCACCGGCGCCCACTTCGTACCCGTACCGCGCCGCAGTGACCCGGTCGCCATCGGGGCACTGCGGGCGGCGTGCGCGGGCGCGGACGTGGTGCACGCACACGGACTGCACGCCTCGCTGCGGGCCGGGCTGGCGCTCGGTTCGCAACGCGTACCGCTCGTCGTCACCTGGCACACGCGTGCGCACGCGGAGGGGGCCCGCGGCAGGCTGGTCCGGCTCATGGAACGAAAGACCGTACGCACGGCGGCCGTTGTGCTCGGGACGTCGTCCGAACTCGTCGACCGGGCGCGGCGGCGGGGTGCCCGTGACGCCCGTCTCGGGCCCGTCTCGGTGCCCACGCCGCACGCGGGCGTGGCCGAGGCGCAGGCGGGCAAGGCGCGGGCGGAACTCGGTGCCATGGATCGGCCGTTGCTGATGGCCGTCGGCGCGTTGGAGCCGCACCGCGGGTACGGCACGCTGCTGGACGCGTCCCGGCTGTGGCTCCGCCACGACCCGGTGCCGCTGGTCGCCGTCGCGGGGGAGGGGCGGCAACGGCCCCTGCTGCAACGGCGGATCGACGGGGAGGGGCTGCCGGTGCGGCTGCTCGGACGGCGCGACGACGTCACGTCACTGCTCGCGGCGGCGGACGTGGCGGTGCTCCCCAGCCGCTGGGAGGCGCGCGCCCCGCTCGCCCAGGAGGCCCTGCGGCTCGGCGTACCGCTGGTCGCGACGGCGGTGGGCGGGGTGCCGGAGCTCGTCGGCGACGCGGCGGAACTCGTGCCGTACGGGGACGGGGACGCGCTGGCCGCCGCGGTGACGGTCCTGCTCGCGGACCCGGGGCGGCGGGCCGCGCTGGCGGCGGCCGGACGGGCGCAGGCGGCGACGTGGCCGACGGAGGACGAGACGATCGCGCAGGTGCTGAGCGTGTACGACGAGCTGTGCGCCGGTCGGTGACTGCCCGGACCCCGCGGTCTCAGGGGAGGTGGCGGCGGGCCCGTAGGGCGAGGGAGAGGGCCAGGACCGTCTGGGGGTCGTCCAGGTCCGTGCCCAGGAGGTCGCCTATGCGGGCCAGGCGGTTGTAGAGCGTCTGGCGGTTGAGGTGCAGTTCGCGTGCCGTCTCCGCCTTGCGGCCCGCGTGCGCCAGGTACGTCTCCAGCGTCGGCAGCAGGGCAGGACGTGACGTCCGGTCGTGGTCCCGCAGCGGGCCGATCGCCCGGTCCACGAAGGCGGCCAGGTCCGGATGGTCCCGCAGCCGCCACAGCAGCAGGTCGATGTCGAGGCGCCGTGCGTCGTACCAGGGCCGGTCCGGCAGGCCCTGCGCCGCGGTCGCCGTCTCCCCGGCGTGCCGCAGCCCCGCCGACGCCGCCGCCCAGCCACCCGCGACGCCCACCACGACGACCGGCGGGTGCCCGCCCGCGCGCTCCAGACCCGCCCGCGCCACACCCGCCCGCAGCGCCGCGGCCACCCGGTCGGCGACGGCCGACCGCTCGGTCTCGCCACGCAGACCCAGCAGCAGCGGCACCCGGCCTTCGACGGGGCGCACTCCCAGCAGGACGGGGACGCCCACGGCCGAGAGCTCCTCCAGTACGGCGCGGGCCAGCAGCGACCAGTTGCCGGACGGGGAGAGTTCGGAGGCGAGGCGCATGACGACCGGGAGCAGGGGGCCGTCACCCGGCTTGAAGCCCAGCACCCGGGCCTGCGCGGGCGCGTCGTCGGCCGTGATGCGGCCCTCGGCGAGGTCGTTGAGGAAATCGCCCCGGCCCCGCGCCGCCAGCTCCTCCTCCTGCCGCGCCTGCATCAGCACCACCGCGAGGATCCCGGCCGCCCGTTCCGCCGCCATCCGGTGGACCGGCAGCAGCCCCCCGGACACGGCCAGCAGGACGAGGCGGGCGCGTACCGCCGCCGCGCCCGGTCCGCCGCCCGGCACGTCCACCAGCACCGCCCCCGTCGGAGGCCCCGCCTCCCGGGCCTCCCGCTGGCCGCGCAGCCCTTCCCACACCTGGAGCGGGTCCGGCCCCGCACCGCCGCCCGCGGCGTACAGCAGCTGGCCGTCCGCGGTCTCCAGGAACACGGGGTTGGCCGCGAAGTCGGCGAGGATGCCCAGCACCTGCGGCACCCCGCCGCCGCCCAGCAGCGCCTCCGTGCACCGCCGGTGCACGTCCTCGGCCTGCCGCAGCAGCGCGTAGTGCCCGTTGACGATCTCGGTGTGGACCTCCTCCGTCACCGAGACGAAAGGGACCTCCCGGTGCAGCTGGACCAACGGCAGGCCCGCCGCCCGCGCCGTTTCCACGATCGTCGCGGGCAGCCGGGAGAACCTCGGGCCCAGTTCCACCACCAGCGCCGCGATCCCGCGCTCCGCCAGTCGCCGCACGAACGCCCGCTGCTCCGCCGGGCGCGTACCGAGCCCCAGCCCGGTCGTCAGGAGCAGCTCGCCGCCCTTCAGCAGCGACGCGATGTTCGGCACCTCACCGGCGTGCACCCAGCGCACCGTCCGGTGCAGCCGGTCCGCCCCGGCGACCACTTCCGGCAGGCCGCCGCGCAGCCCGGGCAGCTCCAGCGCCCGCTGCACGGTGATTCCGCCCTGATCGTTCATCGAGGTCATACGGCCGGACGCTACCCGCGTCCGCGTTCCGAGGACATCACCGGACGATGACGACGACCGGCACCGGGCGACAACTCGTCGTGCCGACGGCCCATTTGCGCGACCGCCTGTCGATTGTGGCGTACGTCACGCCGGAGGAAGGTGTCCCGCCATGGCAGAGAATCCCATCCCAGCAGGCCACCAGGTGCAACGGCTCAAGGCGAACTCCGTCGGACTCGTCGGCGTCGTGTTCATGGCGGTCGCCACCGCCGCACCGATCACCGCGATGACCGGCAACCTCCCCATCGCGGTCGGCTTCGGCAACGGCACCGGCGCCCCGGCCGGCTATCTCTTCGCGACGCTCGTCCTCACCGTCTTCTCCGTCGGCTACGTCGCCATGGCGAAGCGGATCACCGCGGCCGGCGCCTTCTACGGCTACATCTCGCACGGCCTGGGCCGTATCGCGGGCATGGCCTCCGGCATGCTCGCGGTCCTCGCATACATCGTCTTCGAGGCCTCGATCGTCGGCGTCTTCGCCTACTTCACCAAGACCACCGTCGCCGACCAGCTGGGCGTGGACCTGCCGTGGATCGTGTACGCGGCCGCGATGCTCGCCGTCACCGCCGTCCTCGCGTACTTCGACATCAACCTCACCGCCAAGGCGCTCGGCGTGATGCTCGTCGCCGAGATCGCCGTACTGTTCGCCGTCGCCACGGCGGTCCTGCTGAACGGCGGCGGCCCGGACGGGATACCGGTCGAGCCGATCAACCCGGCCAACGCCTTCACCGGCGCCTCCGCCGGCCTCGGCCTCTTCTTCGCCTTCTGGTCGTGGGTGGGCTTCGAGTCGACCGCGATGTACGGGGAGGAGTCCCGCGACCCCAAGCGCGTCATCCCGCGCGCCACCCTCGTCTCCGTCGTCGGCGTCGGCCTCTTCTACATATACGTCTCCTGGATGACCATCGCCGGCAACGGCCTCCAGGGCGCCGTCGAGGTGTCCGCGTCCGCCAGCCCCCTCGACCTGTTCTTCAACCCCACCACCACCTACATCGGCGCCTGGGCCGTCGACGCCTTCCAGTGGCTGCTGCTCACCGGCTCCTTCGCCTGCGGCATGGCCTTCCACCAGTGCGCCTCGCGCTACCTGTACGCCATCGGCCGCGAGGGCTTCCTGCACCCGGCGCTCGGCCGTACGCACGCCACGCACGGCTCGCCGTACATCGCCTCCTACGTACAGAGCGCCATCGCCGTCGTCCTCGTCGGCGCGTTCTGGCTCACCGGCCAGGACCCGTACATCCACCTCTACACGCTGCTCGCGATCCTCGGCACCATGGCGATCCTCATCGTCCAGACCCTGTGCTCGTTCGCCGTCATCGGCTACTTCCGCAAGAACCACCCCGAGGACCGGCACTGGTTCAAGACGTTCACCGCACCGCTGCTCGGCGGCATCGGGATGACCGCCGTCGTCGTCCTGCTGGTACTGAACATGGAGACCGCCGCGGGCCTCGCCGCCGACTCCCTCTTCTTCACCCTCATCCCGTGGATCGTCGGCGCCGTGTTCTTCGGCGGCCTCGGCCTCGGCTTCTACCTGAAGGCCAGACAGCCCGAGCGGTACGAGATCATCGGCCGGATCGTCCTCGAGGACGCGGCCGAGCGCGCAGACGAAGACCACCAGCCCGCGACCGTCTGAGGAGCAGAACCATGTCCCGTACACCCCTGATGCGCGCCCTGCGCGACATCGCCGCCCACCACGCCGCCGCCGAGCGGCTCGGCATGCCCGTCGCCGCCGTCCGCGGTTCCACCCGCCGCGACCTCCTGCGCCGCGCCGCCGCCCTCGGCCTCGCCGCCGGTGTCGGTACGGCGGTGGCGGCCCGGCCGACGACGGCGCACGCCGCGACGGCCCCGCGCATCGCCGTCGTCGGCGCCGGCATCGCCGGCCTCACCGCCGCGCTCACCCTCAAGGACGCGGGTCTGAACTGCACCCTGTACGAGGCGAACCCGAGCCGTGTCGGCGGCCGCATGTGGACGCAGCGCGGCCACTGGGCCTACGGCCAGATCTCCGAGATCGGCGGTGAGCTGATCGACACCAGCCACAAGAAGATCCAGGAGCTCTGCCGCCGCTTCAACCTGCCCCTGGAGGACTTCCTCGGCGGCGGCCCCACCGGCGCCGAGGAAGTCCTGTGGTTCGACGGCACCTACTACCCGCGCCACCAGGCCGACGAGGACTTCAAGGCCGTCTACCAGCAACTCCACCGGGACCTTCAGGAAGCCGGTGAGGTGAAGTGGAACCAGAGCACGCCCCACGGCACGGCCCTGGACAACATGTCGATATACGACTGGATCGAGAGCCGTGTGCCCGGCGGGCACTCCTCACCGCTCGGGCAGTTCATCGACGTCGCGTACAACGTCGAGTACGGAGCGGAAACCACCGAGCAGTCGTCCCTCGCCCTCGTCCTGCTGATGGGCTATCAGACCAACCCGGGCCACTTCAACGTCTGGGGCCTGTCCAACGAGCGCTACCACATCACCGGGGGCAACGACCAACTGCCCAACGCCATCGCCCGGTCACTGCCGACCGGCACCCTCCGCATGGGCTGGTCCCTGACCGCCGTACGCGCCAACTCCGACTCCACCCAGACCCTCACCTTCACCGAGGGCGGCACCACCCGCACGGTCACCGCCGACCACACCGTCCTGTGCGTCCCGCTGCCCGTCCTCCAGCGGCTCGACCTCGGCCAGGCGGGCTTCGACCCGCTCATGAGGAACCTGCTGCGCGACGCGCGCATGGGCCACTGCACCAAGCTCAACATGCAGTGCGGCACCCGCCCGTGGCGCGGCACCGGCCCCTGGCCGGGCGTCTCCGCAGGGGACTGCTTCACCGACACCGACGTCCAGCAGACCTGGGACACCACCAAGATCCAGCCGGGCACCGGCGGCATCCTCATCCAGTACAACGGCGGCACCCTCGCCAGGAACCTCGCGCCCGCCGGGCCGTTCTCCACCGAGTCCGACCCGTACGTCCGCGACCTCGCGGCCCGCCGCCTGCGCGGCATCGACGCGTTCTTCCCCGGCACGTCCCGGGCCTGGACCGGCCGCGCCCAGCTGTCCGCCTGGCACCTCAACCCGTACACGCTCGGCGCGTACTCCATGTGGCCGGTCGGCTACCTGCACCGGTACGCCGGATACGAGGGCACCGCCCAGGGGAACATCCACATCGGCGGCGAGCACTGCTCTTACGACTTCCAGGGCTTCATGGAGGGCGGCGCGACCGAAGGGGAACGCGCCGCCCGGGAGGTGATCGCCGCCTGTTAGCCGCCGAACGCGGCTCGTCAGCCGCCGTACGCGCCCGAGGCGGTCAGCCGCAGTGCCGTGTCGATCAGCGGCACGTGGCTGAACGCCTGCGGGAAGTTCCCGACCTGGCGCTGCAGGCGAGGATCCCACTCCTCCGCCAGCAGCCCCAGGTCGTTCCGCAGACCCAGCAGCTTCTCGAAGAGCTTGCGCGCCTCGTCGACCCGCCCGATCATCGCCAGGTCGTCCGCCATCCAGAACGAGCAGGCCAGGAACGCGCCCTCGTCACCGGGCAGGCCGTCCACGCCCTCGTCCGCACCCTCGGTCGGGTAGCGGAGGATGAAGCCGTCCTCCGTCGACAGCTCCCGCTGGATCGCCTCGATCGTGCCGATCACGCGCTTGTCGTCCGGCGGCAGGAAGCCCACCTGCGGGATCAGCAGCAGCGAGGCGTCCAGCTCCTTGGAGCCGTACGACTGCGTGAAGGTGTTGCGCTCCGGGTCGTAGCCCTTCTCGCACACGTCCCGGTGAATCGTGTCGCGCAGCTCCGACCACTTGTCCAGCGGACCGTCCGCGTCCCCCGACTCGATCAGCTTGATCGTCCGGTCGACCGCGACCCACGCCATCACCTTGGAGTGGACGAAGTGGCGGCGCGGTCCACGCACCTCCCAGATGCCCTCGTCCGGCTGGTCCCAGTGGTCCTCCAGGTACCGGATCAGCTTCAGCTGGAGCAGCGAGGCGTAGTCGTTGCGCGACAGGCCCGTCATGTGCGCCAGGTGCAGGGCCTCGGTGACCTCGCCGTACACGTCCAGCTGGAGCTGGTTGGCGGCGCCGTTGCCGACGCGGACGGGGGCGGAGCTCTCGTACCCGGGCAGCCAGTCCAGCTCGGCCTCGCCGAGTTCCCTTTCGCCCGCGATGCCGTACATGATCTGGAGGTTCTCCGGGTCGCCGGCGACCGCGCGCAGCAGCCACTCGCGCCAGGCGCGGGCCTCCTCGCGATAGCCGGTGCGCAGCAGCGAGGAGAGGGTGATCGCCGCGTCCCGGAGCCAGGTGTAGCGGTAGTCCCAGTTCCGTACGCCGCCGATGTCCTCCGGCAGCGAGGTGGTGGGCGCCGCGACGATGCCGCCCGTGGGGGCGTACGTCAGCGCCTTCAGCGTGATCAGGGAGCGGACCACCGCCTCCCGGTAGGGCCCCCGGTAGGTGCAGTGGTCGACCCACTCGCGCCAGAACTCGGACGTGGCCTCCAGCGCGCCCAGCGGGTCCGCCAGCGGAGGCTGCGGGTGGTGCGAGGGCTGCCAGCTGATGGTGAAGGCGACCCGGTCGCCCTCCTTGACGGTGAAGTCCGAGTACGTGGTGAGGTCCTCGCCGTGCGTCTCCACATCCGCGTCCAGCCAGATGGAGTCGGGCCCGGCGACGGCGACCGTCCGGCCGTCGACCTGGTGGACCCAGGGCACCACGCGTCCGTAGGAGAACCGCATCCGCAGCGCGGACCGCATCCGCACCCGGCCCTTGATGCCCTCCACGATCCGCACCAGCTGCGGGGCGCCGTCACGCGGCGGCATGAAGTCGGTCACGCGCACCGTGCCGGGCACGTTGCCGCGCCGCGTGTCCCACTCGGATTCGAGGATCAGCGAGTCACCGACGTAGCGGCGCCGGTCGGCGGCGGGCGGTTCGGTGCCGTCGGCGTGAGCCGGCCCGATCCGCCAGAAACCGTGCTCCTCGGTACCGAGGAGTCCTGCGAAGACGGCGTGCGAATCGAAGCGGGGCAGGCACAGCCAGTCGGCCGTACCGTCCCGGCAGACCAGGGCGGCGGTCTGCATGTCTCCGATGAGTGCGTAGTCCTCGATGCGCCCGGCCACGTGCAATCTCCAGTCGAACGGCAACGTTCGCCCCCGTGGGGCGCTTACTGGGGTCAAGGTCAAGGATCGCCGACGAGCACGATGTTCCCGGTGACGGGCGGGGTGGTGCCGTTTATGAGGGGCCGGCTCGGCGACGGATGTCCGAGCAGGATACGACGCGTCCCGGCCCTCTGTGTGATCGTCCTGGTAGAGCTGTTGAGCAGAACGAGTGACCCTCCTCTCCCCGTGCGAAACCCCCGACGCGCTCGTGTGCCGTGGGTGCCGGTGCGTGCGCGCTGTGTGCACACCGTGCCCGCTTCCGGCGCGCCGACCCCGGGTGCGGGCCCGTGCGGGGCGGTGGCCGTCGTCCACCCCACGCGTGGCCGGGAGCGGCGGGCCTGCGTCGCTGATACCCTGGTAGCCCGTGGACCGGTGGGCGCCGCACCTCGAATCGGCGGCCCCCGAACCGCAGCGACGGCACCCCCGGACCCTCCGGCGGACGCCGGTACGCACCTCCAGAACGCGACCACGGGAGCCCCCTCTTGGCCATGCCGCCCAAATCCACGACGACCAAGCACATCTTCGTCACCGGGGGTGTCGCGTCCTCCCTCGGCAAGGGCCTGACCGCCTCCAGCCTGGGTGCGCTCCTCAAGGCGCGGGGCCTTCGGGTCACGATGCAGAAGCTCGACCCGTACCTCAACGTCGACCCGGGCACGATGAACCCGTTCCAGCACGGTGAGGTGTTCGTCACCAACGACGGCGCCGAGACCGACCTGGACATCGGCCACTACGAGCGCTTCCTCGACGTCGACCTCGACGGCTCGGCCAACGTCACCACCGGCCAGGTCTACAGCCAGGTCATCGCCAAGGAGCGGCGCGGCGAGTACCTCGGTGACACCGTCCAGGTCATCCCGCACATCACCAACGAGATCAAGCACCGCATCCGGCGGATGGCGGCCGACGACGTCGACGTCGTGATCACGGAGGTCGGCGGCACGGTGGGCGACATCGAGTCGCTGCCGTTCCTGGAGACGGTCCGCCAGGTCCGCCACGAGGTCGGCCGGGACAACGTCTTCGTGGTGCACATCTCGCTGCTGCCCTACATCGGCCCGTCCGGCGAGCTGAAGACCAAGCCGACCCAGCACTCGGTCGCGGCCCTGCGCAACATCGGTATCCAGCCCGACGCGATCGTGCTGCGCGCCGACCGTGACGTACCGACCGCGATCAAGCGCAAGATCTCGCTGATGTGCGACGTCGACGAGGCGGCCGTGGTCGCGGCCATCGACGCCAAGTCGATCTACGACATCCCCAAGGTGCTGCACACCGAAGGTCTGGACGCGTATGTCGTGCGCAAGCTGGACCTGCCGTTCCGCGACGTCGACTGGACGACCTGGGACGACCTGCTGGACCGCGTCCACAACCCCGACCACGAGGTCACCGTCGCGCTCGTCGGCAAGTACATCGACCTGCCCGACGCGTACCTGTCGGTGACCGAGGCCATGCGCGCGGGCGGTTTCGCCAACAAGGCCCGGGTGAAGGTCAAGTGGGTCACCTCCGACGACTGCAAGACGCAGGCCGGTGCCGCCAAGCAGCTCGGTGACGTCGACGCGATCGTCATCCCCGGCGGCTTCGGCGAGCGCGGCGTCAACGGCAAGGTCGGCGCCATCCAGTACGCCCGCGAGAACAAGATCCCGCTGCTGGGCCTGTGCCTGGGCCTCCAGTGCATCGTGGTCGAGGCCGCGCGGAACCTGGCGGGCATCGCCGACGCCAACTCCACCGAGTTCGACCCGGCCACCTCCCACCCCGTCATCTCGACGATGGAGGAGCAGCTGGCGTACGTCGAGGGCGCGGGCGACCTGGGCGGAACGATGCGCCTGGGCCTGTACCCGGCGAAGCTCGCCGAGGGCTCCATCGTCCGCGAGGTCTACGGCGACCAGCCGTACGTCGACGAGCGGCACCGCCACCGCTACGAGGTGAACAACGCCTACCGTGCGGAGCTGGAGAAGAAGGCGGGCATCGTCTTCTCCGGCACCTCCCCGGACAACAAGCTCGTCGAGTACGTCGAGTACCCGCGCGAGGTGCACCCCTACCTGGTCGCCACCCAGGCGCACCCGGAGCTGCGCTCCCGTCCGACCCGGCCGCACCCGCTCTTCGCGGGCCTGGTGAAGGCGGCCGTCGAACGACAGCAGGGTGCGCGCCCGACGGGCAAGTGACGCGCTAGCGATACGGTTGACCGGGGTACGGGCCTGATCAGGGCACGTGCCCCGGTTTTCTGTGTACGTCTGTGTACGAGGGAGGACGTCTTTCATGACCATCAAGGACACGCCCGAGGAATGGCGGGTCACCGCGACCGCCGTGCCGTTCCAGGGCAACAAGACGAGTGTCCGCACGGACGACGTGGTCATGCCGGACGGGACCGTCGTACGCCGGGACTACCAGGTCCACCCCGGTTCGGTCGCGGTGCTCGCCCTCGACGACGACGACCGGGTCCTGGTGCTGCGCCAGTACCGCCACCCGGTGCGGCACAAGCTGTGGGAGATCCCGGCCGGCCTGCTGGACGTGCCCGGTGAGAACCCGCTGAACGCGGCGGTGCGCGAGCTGTACGAGGAGGCGCACGTCAAGGCGGAGCAGTGGCACGTCCTCACGGACGTGTACACCACGCCGGGCGGCTGCGACGAAGCCGTACGGATCTTCCTGGCGCGCGGCCTGTCGGCGGCGGAGGGCGAGCGCTTCGAGGTCGCCGAGGAGGAGGCCGACATGGAGCTCGCCCGCGTGCCGCTCGACGAGCTGGCACGGGGTGTCCTCGCGGGCGAGCTGCACAACAACTGCCTGGTGGTGGGCGTCCTGTCGGTCCTCGCCGCCCGCGCGGGCGACGGCCTGGACGCGCTGCGCCCCGCCGAGGCCCCCTGGCCGGCCCGCCCGTTCGAGGCGTGAGGGCCGGGCGGTCCGGGAGCCGGTGTACCGGCGGGGCCGCCGGGGAAGCGCCCGGGTGGCCCAGCGGTGTGACGATCGGCTGATCCGATTGAGGGACTCGTCGCCGTGCTCCGCCGGGTGGGGCACCGCGGCTGAACTACGCTCGGATCGCCCGTCTGGGGACCCGGCGGGATCAGCACGTGCACAGGCGGACGGGAGCGTGGCCCGTGACGGATCAGGCGGTGGACTTCGGCGGCGCGGGCGGTGGGGACCGGTCCGGTGCGAGGCCCGGGCGCCGTCCGTTCTTCGGGCGGATGCGCGAGCTCAAGGAGCTGCGGGCCGACATCGCCCGCGCCGGGCTCGACACCCTCGCCGGGCGGCCCTCCCCGCGCGCCCGGGTCCTGCTGATCGCCGGGCGGCCCGGCAGCGGCCGCACCGCGCTCGCCGAGGAACTGGTCGGCGACCTCGCCCGCGGCTACCGCGACGGCGTACTGCGCGCCCGGCTGACCGAGCCCGGCGGCGACCCGGTGCCCATCGAGCGGGTCGCCCGCGGGCTGCTCGACCGGATCGGCGTCCCCGCGCCCGCCGGGGCCGGGGAGGACGAGCTGACCCAGCTGCTGCGGGACACCTTCGCCGAGCGCCGCGCCCTGCTCCTGCTGGACGACGCCGCGAACGCCGAGCAGGTCGGCGCGCTGCTCCCCGACAATCCCGCGTGCCTGGTCGTGGCCGTCGCCCAGGGCCCGCTCACCGGCATCCCGGACGTACGGCCCTGCACGGTCGGCGGACTGGACGCCAAGGCGGCCATCGAACTGCTCGACAGCTTCACCGGCTCGGTACGGATCACCGTCGACCCGCAGGCCGCCGAGACGCTCACCGAGCTCTGCGGCGGGCAGCCCGCCGCCCTGGTGCTGGCCGGCGGTTGGCTCGCCGCCCGCCCCATGTCCTCCGTGGCCGACCTCACCAAACGGCTGCGTTCCCTGCCCGAGGAGCCCGACCGCCCCGTCGCCGCCCGGCCGCTGGCCCGCGCCTTCCACCTGGCGTACGAGGCGCTGCCCCCGCCCGCCGCCCGGACGCTGCGCCTGCTCGCCCTCGCCCCGGTCGGCATCGCCGACGCCCACACCGCCTCCGCTCTGGCCGGCTGCTCGGTCTCGGCCGCCCGGTCCGCTCTGGAGGGCTTCGCCGCCGTCGGGCTCGTGCACGAGGCCGACGACGAGCAGTACGAGGTGCCCGGCTGCCTCCTGCCGCTGCTGCGGGAGCGGCTGGAGGCCGAGGACCGGCCCGCCGAGGTGCAGCTCGCCCGCGCGAGGATGCTGGAGCGGACCGTACGGCTGCTCCAGTCGTGCCGGGCGGTCACCGAACCGGAGGGCTCGCCCGCGCGGCGCAAGCTCGCCGGTCTGCCCCGGGCGCTGCGCTTCGCCGGACCGGAGGCCGCCGCTGCCTGGCTGCGCACCCGGCAGCCCGCGCTGCTGGCCGCCGCCCGGGTCGCCGTCGCCGACGGGGAGCTGGACACCCTGGCCCGCCGCCTGGTCGCCGCCCTCGTCCGGGCGCTCGCCGCGCACCGGGGCGCCGAGGAGGCCGCCCCCGAGCTGTACGGGCTGCACCAGCTGGTGCTGGACGTCGCCGAGCGGCGCGGACTGCACCGCGAGCGGGCCGCCGCCCTGCTGAACCTCGCCGACCTGGACGCCCGCACCGGCCGTACCACCGATGCGCTGACCCGCTACCGGAGCGCTCTGGACGCCGGACGGCTCGCGGGTGACCCGTACGCGATCAGCCGCGCGATGGAATCCGTAGGCGGTGCGTACCAGGAGCTGGGGGACTGGCAGCGGGCCGCCGACTGGTACGGCCGGGCCCTCTCGCAGCGCCTCGCCCGCGACGAGCGGGCCGACCAGGCACGGCTGTACGGCAGGCTCGGTGCCGTACACACCTATGAGGGCCGGTACGGCGAGGCGCTGAGGAACTGGCGGGCCGCCGCGGCCGGATATCGGCGCCTCGGTGATCTCGGGGGCCACGCACGGGCGTTGAGCGAGGCGGCGCGGGTCCAGGAGTACGCGGGGCGGCCGCAGGACTGCCTGCGTACCTGCGAGGAGGCCGTCGAGTGGGCGCGCCGGGCCAAGGACGTGCGGCTTCTCGCGGCGCTCCAGCTGCGGCTGGCGGACACGCTCGACCGGCTCGGCGATCCCGCCGCGGCCCGGCTGCACCGCGCCGCAGCTGATCGACTGCTGGCAGCCAGGGACTCCGCCTACGAAATCCGCAGTGCTTCAGCCAAAGATTAAAACTTTGCAAGGCTAGACAACGGGAGACCCTTCAATAGACTGGGTGAGCCGCGATTGACCGCGGTGTATCCCGGTGCGTCCTGTGCATCCGGGTATGTATTGCATTGCCCCCGTACCCCCAGAGCCAAGGACCGTGATCGACGTGAAGGTCGGCATCCCCCGCGAGGTCAAGAACAACGAGTTCCGGGTGGCCATCACCCCCGCCGGTGTGCACGAGCTCGTGCGCAACGGGCACCAGGTCTTCGTCGAGCAGAACGCCGGTGTCGGCTCCTCGATCACGGACGACGAGTACGTCGCCGCCGGCGCGCAGATCCTGCCCACCGCCGACGAGGTGTGGGCCACCGCGGACCTGCTGCTCAAGGTCAAGGAGCCCATCGCGGAGGAGTACCACCGCCTCCGCAAGGACCAGACCCTCTTCACCTACCTGCACCTCGCCGCCTCCCGCGAGTGCACGGACGCCCTGATCGAGTCCGGCACCACCGCCATCGCGTACGAGACGGTCGAGACCGCCAACCGCGCCCTGCCGCTGCTCGCCCCGATGTCCGAGGTCGCGGGCCGCCTCGCCCCGCAGGTCGGCGCGTACCACCTGATGCGCGCCGCCGGCGGCCGCGGTGTCCTGCCGGGCGGCGTCCCGGGCGTGATCCCGGCCAAGGCCGTCGTCATCGGTGGCGGTGTATCCGGCTGGAACGCCACCCAGATCGCCGTGGGCATGGGCTTCGAGGTGACCCTGCTCGACCGCGACATCAACAAGCTCCGCGA
This sequence comes from Streptomyces sp. NPDC000229, assembly GCF_040300825.1. Lineage (NCBI taxonomy): Bacteria > Bacillati > Actinomycetota > Actinomycetes > Kitasatosporales > Streptomycetaceae > Streptomyces > Streptomyces sp. NPDC000229. Next base: position 57,049 of record NZ_JBEPEL010000024.1, on the reverse strand, counting down.
GGCCGACAAGATCTTCGGCACGAAGGTCAAGGCCGTCATGTCCAACTCCTTCGAGCTGGAGAAGGCCGTCCTCGACGCCGACCTCGTCATCGGTGCCGTCCTCATCCCGGGCGCCAAGGCCCCGAAGCTGGTCACCAACGAGCTCGTCTCCCGGATGAAGCCCGGAAGTGTCCTTGTCGACATCGCGATCGACCAGGGTGGCTGCTTCGAGGACTCCCGTCCGACCACACACGCCGAGCCGACCTTCAACGTCCACGAGTCGGTCTTCTACTGCGTCGCCAACATGCCGGGCGCGGTGCCCAACACCTCCACCTACGCGCTGACCAACGCCACGCTGCCCTACATCGTGTCGCTGGCCAACAACGGCTGGGTCGAGGCGCTGCGCCGCGACGCCGCGCTCGCCAAGGGCCTCAACACCCATGACGGCAAGGTCGTCTACAAGGAGGTCGCCGAGGCCCACGGCCTGGAGCACGTCGAGCTGAGCTCGCTCATCGGCTGACCCACCGGCTGACCGTCAACGGTTGCCGTCAACCTCACACATCCGGCCGGACCTCGTACGACGAGGTCCGGCCGGACGTGTGTCCGCCGAGCCCCTGACCGTCGCTCAAGTCGTCTCGAACGTAACCCTTTAACCGTTTCGCACACCCGGGAAACGTGTCGATGGACGGCCGCGCGCCCTTGACACGGGACTGTTTCTTTGCCGACACATCGGCCTGCGTCCGGGCGATTGTGTTGCTGCGGAGCGGTGACACGCCATAGAGTCGCAAACCGTCGGCATGGTGCCACGCTGACCTATCGATAAGTTTCCTGGTCACATCCAAGGAGGTAAGACGACTTGTGAATGAGTCGACATTTACTCCTGGGGGTGGTCAGTCAGGAACGGTCGGCGATGCCGGCTCGGTCGCTGTCCGAACCTTCGCGGCCGGCCAGCAGCACAGGACGACAGCCCACACGATGAAGATGATGGACGGCCAACACGTGAACGCCATGGCCGGCAACGAGAGTGGCCGAGAGTCCACCCACTTCGCCGCCTACGAGGAAGTCCCCGAGGGGCACTTCTACGACCCTGACGCCGAGTACGAGCCCGATCCGGAGTACGCGGCCACCCTCGCCCCCGACGCTGCCCGCCAGCGCCGTGAGCGGATCGGCCCCACCGGACGGCCCCTGCCGTACTTCCCGATCCCGGGACCCCTGACCGACCACGGTCCCGCGAAGATCATCGCGATGTGCAACCAGAAGGGCGGCGTGGGCAAGACGACGTCGACCATCAACCTGGGCGCCGCGCTCGCGGAGTACGGACGACGGGTGCTGCTCGTCGACTTCGACCCGCAGGGAGCCCTGTCGGTCGGCCTCGGCGTGAACCCGATGGAGCTCGACCTCACCGTCTACAACCTGCTCATGGAGCGGGGCATGTCGGCGGACGAGGTCCTGCTGAAGACCGCCGTGCCCAACATGGACCTGCTGCCCAGCAATATCGATTTGTCAGCCGCTGAAGTGCAGTTGGTCAGCGAGGTCGCGCGCGAGTCCACGCTGCAGCGGGCACTCAAGCCGCTGCTGAACGACTACGACTACATCGTGATCGACTGTCAGCCCTCGCTCGGTCTGCTGACCGTGAACGCGCTGACCGCCGCTCACAAGGTGATAGTGCCGCTGGAGTGCGAGTTCTTCGCGCTGCGTGGCGTCGCGCTGCTCACCGAGACCATCGAGAAGGTCCAGGAGCGGCTCAACCCGGAGCTGGAGCTCGACGGCATCCTCGCCACGATGTACGACTCGCGCACGGTGCACAGCCGTGAGGTGCTCGCCCGTGTCGTCGAGGCCTTCGACGACCACGTGTACCACACGGTGATCGGCCGGACCGTGCGCTTCCCGGAGACCACGGTCGCGGGTGAGCCGATCACCACGTACGCCTCGAACTCGGTCGGTGCCGCCGCCTACCGCCAGCTCGCCAGGGAGGTGCTCGCCCGGTGTCACGCCGAGTGAGTCTGCCCGGTGCCGACGAGTTGTTCCGTACGACAGGGGGCATGGCGCTGCAGTCGTCCACCCCGCGGCGGCAGAACGGCGAGCCGCGGGTGCCGGCGCCGGCGGGCGAGAGCGACCCGGCGGCGTCCGCCCCGGCCTCCGCGTCCGCCCCCGCCCCGGCTCCCGAGGAGCACGCGGCCGCCGAGGCGGACGCCGCGGAGCCCCGCAGCCGTGAGGCGGAGCCGCCCGCGAAGGCTGCCCCGGCCCGGCGCCGTGGCCGCTCGGCGAACCGGCGGCCCAGCGGGCGTGAACGGCACGACGAGAAGATCACGGTGTACGTCTCCGCCGAGGAACTCATGGACCTGGAGCACGCGCGCCTGGTCCTGCGCGGCGAGCACGGCCTGGCCGTCGACCGCGGGCGCATCGTCCGCGAGGCGGTCGCCGTGGTGCTGGCCGATCTGGAGTCGCGGGGCGACGCGAGCATCCTCGTGCGGCGCCTGCGCGGGCGCTGACGGTAGCCTGCGCGGGCCGCCGCCCGTTCTCGCTTCGCCCCAGGACCAGGATGCCCCCGACCGACGCTCCCACCCCCCGCCGCCGCGCCCTCGGCCGCGGCCCGGGGGTTTCCCGGCCGGAGGGCCCCCCTGCCGCGGCGCCTCCCGTTCCGGTGCCGGACGGCCCCGCCGCCCCGGACACCGCCCCCGAGCCGGCACCCTCCGGCGCGCCGGACGAAGCCCCCGAGCCGGCCGCCGCCGCCGTTCCGGAACCCGCTCCAGGGCCCGTCCCGGAGCCAGTCCCCGACCCCGGCCCGGCCGCGTCCGACGCGCCGGCCGCGGCCGGTGACGGCGGCGGGCGGTTCACCGTCCGGCTGGCGAACTTCGAGGGGCCGTTCGACCTGCTGCTCCAGCTGATCTCCAAACACAAGCTGGACGTCACCGAGGTCGCCCTGTCCAAGGTCACCGACGAGTTCATGGCGCACATCCGCGCCATGGGGCCCGACTGGGACCTGGACCAGACCACCGAGTTCCTCGTCGTCGCCGCGACGCTGCTCGACCTCAAGGCCGCCCGGCTGCTGCCCGCCGCCGAGGTGGAGGACGAGGCGGACCTCGCGCTGCTGGAGGCGCGGGACCTGCTGTTCGCGCGGCTGCTCCAGTACCGCGCGTACAAGCGGGTCGCCGAGATCTTCAGCGAGCGGCTGGAGAGTGAGGGGCGGCGTTATCCCCGTACGGTCGGGCTGGAGCCGCACCACGCCGAGCTGCTGCCCGACGTCGTCATCAGCATCGGCGCCGAGGGGTTCGCCAAGCTGGCGATCAAGGCCATGCAGCCCAAGGCCAAGCCACAGGTGTACGTCGAGCACATCCACGCCCCGCTGGTCAGTGTCCGCGAGCAGGCCGAGGTGGTCATGGCCCGGCTGCGGGAACGCGGCGAGGCCAGCTTCCGGGAGCTGGCCGAGGACGCCCCGGACACCCTCACCGTCGTCGCCCGCTTCCTGGCCCTGCTGGAGCTGTACCGGGAGAAGGCCGTCGCCCTGGACCAGGACGAGGCCCTGGGGGAGCTCACCGTGAGATGGACGGGCGGGGAGAGTATCGCCGTGACGGACGAGTTCGACCAGGAGGATTCGTGATGGAGCTGAAGCCGGCCCTGGAGGCGGTCCTCATGGTCGTCGACGAGCCGGCCACCGAGGAGCACCTCGCCAAGGTGCTGGAGCGTCCGCGCCGCGAGGTCGCCGACGCGCTGCGGGAGCTGGCCGACGAGTACGACGTACAGCGCCGGGGGTTCGAACTGCGGCTGGTCGCCGGGGGGTGGCGGTTCTACACCCGGGCCGAGTACGCACCGGCCGTCGAGAGCTTCGTCCTGGACGGCCAGCAGGCCCGGCTCACCCAGGCCGCGCTGGAGACCCTCGCGGTCGTCGCGTACCGCCAGCCGGTGAGCCGGTCGAGGGTCTCGGCAGTGCGCGGAGTGAACTGCGACGGGGTCATGCGCACCCTCCTCCAGAGGGGTCTGGTGGAGGAGGCGGGCGCGGAACCCGAAACAGGTGCGATCCTGTACAGGACGACGAACTACTTCCTGGAGCGGATGGGCCTTCGCGGCCTGGACGAGCTCCCCGAGCTCGCGCCCTTCCTCCCCGAGGCGGACGCGATCGAGGCCGAGACGCAGGAAGGGGTCCCGTCGTTCGATCCGGACGCTCCGGATTCCGAGCACGCAGACGACAAGACGGAACTTTGATGCGAAGCAGCAGCGGCAGGAACAGCAGCGGAAACAACGGCGGGAGCCGTGGTGGCAACAGCGGCGGCCGCGGCAGCAGCGGCGGCCGTGGCAATTACCGGGGTGCCGGTAACAGCCGCGACGACCGAAGCAAGGGCGCGAGCAACCCGCGCCGCCCCCGCCCCGAGGAGCGCAGCTACGACGTGGGCGCCCCCGGCGAGGCCGGCCCCAAGCGCGGGCGCGGCGCGGCGGCCCGTGGCGGCGCCAAGGGCGGCCCCCGCCAGTCACCCCAGCGCGGCGGCGGGCGTACGACCCCGGCACGCCCGCGTGAGCTCGACGCCCGGATCGAGGAGCGCAACCGCGAGCGGTACGCGAACAAGCCCGAGATCAAGACGCCCAAGACGTTCGGCGACCAGGAGGGCGAGCGGCTCCAGAAGGTGCTCGCCCGCGCCGGCATGGGCTCGCGACGCGCCTGCGAGGAGATGATCGACGCCGGCCGGGTCGAGGTCAACGGCAAGATCGTCATCGAGCAGGGCACGCGCGTCGACCCGGAGAAGGACGAGATCAAGGTCGACGGCCTGACCGTGGCGACCCAGTCGTACCTCTTCTTCGCGCTGAACAAGCCCGCCGGTGTGGTCTCCACGATGGAGGACCCGGACGGCCGCCAGTGCCTCGGCGACTACGTCACCAACCGTGAGACCCGGCTGTTCCACGTCGGGCGGCTCGACACCGAGACCGAGGGCATCATCCTGCTCACCAACCACGGTGAGCTGGCCCACCGCCTCACGCACCCCAAGTACGGCGTGAAGAAGACCTACCTGGCGGCCATCACGGGCCCGCTCCCGCGCGAGGTGGGCAAGCGGCTCAAGGAGGGCATCCAGCTGGAGGACGGCTATGCCCGCGCCGACCACTTCCGGGTGGTCGAGCAGACCGGCAAGAACTACCTGGTCGAGGTGCAGCTCCACGAGGGCCGCAAGCACATCGTGCGCCGGATGCTCGCCGAGGCGGGCTTCCCGGTCGAGAAGCTGGTGCGGACCGCGTTCGGTCCGATCCAGCTCGGCGACCAGAAGTCGGGCTGGCTGCGGCGTCTGACGAACACGGAGGTCGGCATGCTGATGAAGGAAGTCGGCCTGTAGGAGCCCATATCCGTACGAAAGCCCGTGGCCTGCGCAAGGCCGCGGGCTTTCGTGCTTGTGGGGAACCCTCGCCCGCCTTTATAGTCAAGGTGACTCTTAAGGGGGCGGTGTGCGCACCACCGAGAAGACCGTCTTCATCACCTCCGCCGCGTGCGGCCGGTGGACCTGGACCCACGGGGGTGGCTCAGGCTCCGACGCCCGCGCGGCGGGGGTGGTGAGGACCCGCACGGCACGTGGGGCGGAGGAGCCGGCATGACCACCGCCCGCCGCCCCGAGGGCTACGACCCGTACGCCTTCGAGCCCTTCGCCGTCACCGTCGACCTCGCCGTCTTCACGGTCCGCGACGAACGGCTCCAGGTGCTGCTCGTCGAACGCGGTCAGGAGCCCTACCAGGGCTGCTGGGCCCTGCCCGGGGGCTTCGTCCTGCCCCGCGAGTCCGCCGGACAGGCCGCCCGCCGCGAACTGGCGGAGGAGACCGGCCTGTCCGACACCACGGTCGCCCACCTCCACCTGGAGCAGCTGCGCACCTACAGCGAACCCGACCGCGACCCCCGGATGCGGGTCGTGTCGGTCGCGTACACCGCCCTCGTACCGGACCTGCCCGAGCCGCGCGGCGGCGGGGACGCGGCGCACGCCCAGTGGCTGCCCTACGGGTCGTACGGGCCCCTCGCCTTCGACCACGACACGATCCTCGCCGACGCGCACGAGCGCGTGGGCGCCAAGCTCGAGTACACCTGCCTGGCCACCGCCTTCTGCCCGCCCGAGTTCACCCTCGGCGAGCTGCGCCAGGTGTACGAGACGGTGTGGGGCGTCGAACTCGACCGCCCCAACTTCCGGCGCAAGGTCCTCACCACACCCGGCTTCGTCCAGGCCGTGGAAGGACCGCCGCGCCTCACCGGCGGACGGGGGAAACCGGCCGCTCTCTACCGGGCGGGGCAGGCCACGTCCCTGCACCCGCCACTGCTGCGACCGGAAGGAAGGCAGGAATGATCACCGCCAGGACCACCACCAAGCAGGCGGCCACCGGCTCGCTCATCGGGCTCGCACTCGGCGACGCGCTGGGCTTCCCGACCGAGTTCAACGACGTGCCGTCCATCCTCGCGAAATGCGGCCCGTGGCGGGAGATGGCCCTGGCCAGGCCCGCCATCGTCACCGACGACACCCAGATGACCCTCGCGGTCGCCCGTGCCGTGCGCACGGCCCTCGCTCGCGGCGTGCTCGCCCCGCAGCGGCTGGTCCGCCCGCTGCGCGACGAGTTCGTCGACTGGTACCACTCGCCGGAGAACAACCGGGCGCCCGGCCGCACCTGCCTGGTCGCCTGCCAGAAGCTCGACGGCGACCGGCCCTGGCAGCAGGCCAGCCAGATCGGCTCCAAGGGCTGCGGCGCCAACATGCGGGTCGCGCCGATCGGGCTCGTCCCCGGACTCAGCCAGGAACAGCGGGCCGGCGCCGCCCAGCTCCAGGCCGCCCTCACCCACGGCCACCCCACCGCGCTGGCCGCCTCCGACCTCACCGCCCGGGCCGTGCACCTGCTGTCGCAGGGCGCCGAGCCGCTCGGCCTGGTCGGGCAGCTGCGCTCGTACGCGTACGAGAACCGCTCCCGGTACCGCGAGCAGTGGCTCGGCGACCTGTGGACGTACTCCCACGACCGGACGCCGCAGGCGTTCATCGAGCGCGGCTGGGACGAGTGCCTCGACGCCCTCAAGATCCTCGAGTCCGCGCTGCGCACGGCCGACCCGGAGACCGATCCGTGCCTGCTGACGGGCGAGGGCTGGATCGCCGAGGAGGCGCTGACCACCGCGCTGCTCTGCTTCCTGCAGTTCCCGGAGGAGCCGCTCACCGCCCTGCGCCGCGCCGCCTGCACCAAGGGCGACTCCGACTCCATCGCCTGCCTCACCGGAGCCTTCGCCGGGGCCCATCTGGGGGCCGGGGCGTGGCCGAGGGAGTGGGCGGACCGCATCGAGTACGGCAGCGAGCTGCTGACGCTGGGGGCGCTCTGGGACGCTTAGGCCCATGACCGAACTCCTGGCCCTTCCCGACCTGGCCTCCGTCGTCGCCGAGCAGCCCGACCGGCTGCTGTTCGCCACCGTCTCCGGCGCCCACCTGTACGGCTTCCCGTCCCGCGACTCGGACGTGGACGTACGAGGCGTGCACCTGCTGCCGGTGGACGCGCTGATCGGGCTGCGCGAGCCGGAGGAGACCCGCTCCCGCATGTGGGAGCGGGACGGGGTCGAGATGGACCTGGTCACGCACGACCTGCGCAAGTTCGTACGGCTGATGCTCCGGCGCAACGGATACGTCCTGGAACAGCTGCTGTCCCCGTTGGTCGCCCACACCACCGACGCACATACGGAGCTGGCCGACCTCGCGCCCGGTGTGCTCACCACCCACCACGCCCACCACTACCGTGGGTTCGCCGCCACCCAGTGGCGGCTCTTCGAGAAGAGCGGCGAGCTCAAGCCGCTGCTCTACACCTTCCGGGTCCTCCTCACCGGCATCCACCTGATGCGTACGGGAGAAGTGGTGGCCCACCTGCCGACCCTGCTCGGGTCGGTGCCGGCGCCCGAGTACGTGGCCGAGCTCATCGCGGCCAAGGCGGACGCCGAGCACGGGGCGGCCACCGGGGTGGACACCGAGCGGGTGCGGGCCGACGTCGAGGCGCTGCACACCGTCCTCGACGAGGCACAGGCCGCGTCGGCGCTACCGGACGCCCCGGCCCCCGCCACGTACGACGCCCTGAACGACTTCGTCGTACGGGCCCGCCTGGAGGGCTGACGCCCGGCGCGTACGGAACAGGAAGTCCTCGACCGCCCGCCGGTCCGGCTCCGGCGGGAGCGGCGAGCGGGGAGCCGCCTCGTCGGCCTCGTAGGCGAGGCGGGCCATCCACGACTCGACCTCCGGCCACGTCACCGCGCCCCGCTTGACCGCCAGCAGCCGCTCCCGGTCGTCGCCCACGTCGATCACCAGCTCGCCGGTGCGCAGCAGGTCGCGGCAGCTCGCCAGCAGCCGCAGCAGGTGCATGGCGTGCTTCCAGCGGGGAGCGCCGTACTGGCGGACGTCCGCGTCGAGCTTCTTGCGCTGACCGGTCGCGTACCGGACGAAGGTCTGGTGGGCCCGGCGGGAGAGGAACGCGGAGCGCAGGGCCAGCAGTTCGCGGCCGGTGTCGTCGACGCGCTCGACGATCGGGGAGTGCAGGCACTCCAGGATGTTGGGGTTGGCGCGCAGGGCCAGCTCGCAGAACCGCTCCAGCTCCCAGCTGAACTGCTCGTCCGCCGGGCCCTCTATGTGGGTGGGGGGCTTGTCGAAACGCCACTGGAGCGGGGTGGGGGCCAGGAACACACCACGCCGGTCGGTGTCGCTGCCGTCCGTGGCCAGCCCGAAGGCGCGCGAACCCATGACACAGGAGTAGACGGTGTGGTCGCGCACCAGTTCATCGGGGGTCGGCATGCGCCAGAGACTATGTCAGGCGGATGCTGTCCCCCTCCACGGTGATCTGCTCGGCAGGCAGCGGCCGGGTCGCCGGGCCCCGGGCGACCGAGCCGTCCGCGATACGGAACCGGCTGCCGTGGCAGGCGCAGTTGATCGTGCCGTCCTCCACCGTCGCGACGATGCAGCCCTGGTGGGTGCAGACCGCGGAGAACGCCTTGAACTCGCCCTCCTGCGGCTGCGTCACCACGACCTTCCGCTCCTTGAGGATCCGGCCTCCGCCGGAGGGGACGTCGGCCGTCCGGGCCAGCTCGCCGTCCGGCGGCTCCACCGTCGGACTGGGGCTCGGGCTGGGGCTGGAGGGAGGCGTGGGGCCGGCTGGGGACGTGGGACCGACGGTGGCCGCCGGGGCGTCGCCTCCGTCGTCACCGCAGCCGGCCGCGCACACGACGGTGGCGGTGGCGGCGGCCCTGAGGACGGTACGGCGGGGGGTGGGGGGTGGACTCATGGGGGGCATCCTGGCCCCGCAGAGCCCCGGGGCGAAGCACCCGCGCGGACGCTTACGCCCAGGGGGCGAGCCCCGTGACACGGCCGGCCGCATCGCGGCGGATCTCCCGCACGCCCGTCACGGCGGCGCGGTCGACCGGACCGTACACATGCGGGAAGAGCCGGTCGCCCGTGCCCTCCCGGCGGACCTCCGCGGTCAGCAGCGCCTCGTCGAGCGTCAGCAGCAGCAGCGGGCCCGGCACGTCCCGGTAATGGGCGCCGGCGACGGCCAGCGCCGTCTCCTCGTCGCCCGAGCAGTGCACAAAACCCTCGCGGGCGAGGGAGGCCGGGCGGTACGGGTTCTCGGCACCGGCAGACCATTCCGGCTCCGGCACGACGTGAAGCAGCATGCCGACAGTTCTACATGCCGGACAGATCCGGCGCGGTTCCCCGGGCTGACTAGGCTGAACGACAGCACTCGCGTCGAGCGGCAAGGTGAAGGAGCGGGACGTGGCGGTACGAGCGGTCCGAGGGGCCGTCCAGCTGGAGCGGGACGACGCCGGACACATGCGGGACCAGGTCGGCGAGCTGCTCACCGCCGTACTGGAGCGCAACAGCCTGGCCCCCGACGACCTCATCAGCATCTGGTTCACCGCCACACCCGACCTGCACAGCGACTTCCCCGCCGTGGCGGCGCGCGAGCTGGGCATCGTGGACGTACCGCTGATCTGCGCGCAGGAGCTGGACATCGCCGGTGCGATGCCGCGCGTCGTGCGCCTGCTCGCCCATGTCGAGACCGACCTGCCCAAATCCGCCGTCGCGCACGTCTACCTCGGCGCCGCGGCCGCCCTCCGCAAGGACATCGCCCAGTGAGAACCGCCGTCGTCATCGGAACCGGGCTGATCGGCACCTCGGCCGCCCTCGCGCTCACCGGGCGCGGTGTCACCGTCCACCTCGTCGACCACGACCCCTCCCGGGCCCGTACCGCCGCCGCACGCGGCGCGGGCACCGAGGAGCCGCCCGAGGGCCCCGTCGACCTGGCGATCGTCGCGGTGCCGCCGGCGTACGTCGCCACCACCCTCGCCGACGCCATGCGCGGCGGTATCGCCCGTGGCTACCTGGACGTGGCCAGCGTCAAGGGCGGGCCCAAGCGGGAGCTGGAGGCGATGGGCCTCGACCTGTCCTCGTACATCGGTACGCACCCGATGTCCGGCAAGGAGCGCTCCGGTCCGCTGGCCGCGACGGCCGACCTGTTCGAGGGCCGCCCGTGGGTGCTGACCCCGACCCGGGACACCCACACCGAGGTGCTCAACCTCGCCCTGGAGGTGGTCGCGCTGTGCCGGGCGGTGCCGGTCGTCATGGACGCCGACGCCCACGACCGGGCGGTCGCGCTGGTCTCGCACACCCCGCAGCTGGTGTCGTCGATGGTCGCCGCGCGGCTGGCGGAGGCGGACGAGACGGCGGTACGGCTCTGCGGGCAGGGCATCCGCGACGTCACCCGCATCGCGGCCTCGGACCCGCGCATGTGGGTCGAGATCCTGTCGGCCAACCCCGGACCGGTCGCGGACGTCCTCGCCGGGGTGGCCGCGGACCTCGACGAGACGGTCCAGGCCCTGCGGTCCCTGCAGTCCGCCGACGAGGACAAGCGCCGCGACGGCGCCACGGGCGTCGAGGACGTCCTGCGCCGCGGCAACGCCGGCCGCGCCCGCGTCCCCGGCAAGCACGGCGGCGGCCCGGTCGCCTACGAAACGGTCGCCGTCCTGCTCAGCGACCAGCCGGGCGAGCTCGCCCGCATCTTCGCGGACGCGGGCCGGGCGGGCGTCAACATCGAGGACGTCCGCATCGAACACGCCACGGGCCAGCAGGCGGGTCTCATCCAGCTCATGGTGGAGCCCGCCTCGGCCCCGGTGCTGGCCGCGGCACTCCGCGACAGGGGCTGGGCGCTGCGGCAGTAGGGGCGCCGGGGGCCGGCGGGGCGGCCGGGGGAGGGGTGTAGCCCGAATGGGTGCAAGGGGTGGCGGCAGCAGTCGGTAACCTTGTGCAGGGCCCCTTGGCAACCGGCCGGCCCACCCCCGCGTACCAGGAAGGTGTCCGACACCGTGGAATCCGTGATCGTCGCCATCGACGGCCCCTCCGGTACGGGCAAGTCGAGCACCTCCAAGGCGGTCGCCGCCAAGCTGGGGCTCAGCTACCTGGACACCGGCGCGCAGTACCGGGCGATCACCTGGTGGATGATCACCAACGGCGTGGACGTCGACGACGCCGACGCCGTGGCCTGCGCCGCGGGCAAGCCCGTCATCGTCTCCGGCACCGACCCGTCCCACCCGACGATCACCGTCGACGGTGTGGACGCCTCCGGCCCCATCCGTACGCAGGACGTCACCTCCAAGGTCAGCGCCGTCAGCGCCGTGCCCGAGGTGCGCGCCCTGATCACCGACCTCCAGCGGTCCATCGCCGCCAGTGCCGAGCAGGGCATCGTCGTGGAGGGCCGGGACATCGGGACCACCGTCCTGCCCGACGCCGACCTCAAGATCTTCCTGACCGCGTCGCCCGAGGCCCGCGCCGCCCGCCGCTCCGGCGAGCTCAAGGGAGCCGACGTCCACACCACCCGCGAGGCGCTCATCAAGCGGGACGCGGCCGACTCCAGCCGCAAGGCGTCCCCGCTCGCCAAGGCGGACGACGCCGTCGAGGTCGACACCACCGACCTCACCCTCCAGCAGGTCATCGAGTGCGTCGTCACGCTCATCGAGGAGAAGCGGGCCGCCAAGTGACCCCACCCTCCCGGAAGGGCGCCGCGGTCGGCCGGGGCATCGGCATCGGACTGATGTACGGGCTGTGGAAGCCCCGCGTCCTCGGCGCCTGGCGGGTCCCGGCCTCCGGCCCCGTGATCTTCGCCGTCAACCACGCGCACAACCTCGACGGCCCCATGCTGATGGGCACCGCGCCCCGGCCCGTGCACTTCCTGATCAAGAAGGAGGCCTTCAAGGGGCCTCTCGGGCCGTTCCTGGAAGGCATTGGGCAGGTGAAGGTGGACCGCGGCGCACCCGACCGCACCGCCATCACCGGAGCCCTGGAGGTGCTGGCCGACGGCGGTGTGCTGGGCATCTTCCCGGAGGGCACCCGAGGCGAGGGAAACTTCGCCTCGCTCCGGGCCGGCCTCGCCTACTTCGCCCTCCGCAGCGGCGCCCAGATCGTCCCCGTCGCCGTCCTGGGAAGCACCGACCGCCGTGGACGGTTGATAAAGGCGCTGCCCCCACTGCGCAGCCGTGTGGACGTCGTCTTCGGCGACGCCTTCCAAGCGGGGGACGGCTCCGGCCGCCGCACCCGCAAGACGCTGGACGACGCCACCGTACGCATCCAGGACCGGCTCACCGCCCACCTGGAAAACGCCAGGCGCCTCACCGGGCGCTGAGCGAGACTGAGTCTTGAGTAGCGGATCACCTGATCCGCCGATGACGATGATGAACGAGGAACGGACTTCATGAACGACCAGCACGACCACGGGGCACTCGGCGACACCGAGTACACGGAGTTCATGGAGCTCGCCGCCGAAGAGGGCTTCGACATCGAGGACGTCGAAGGCGCCATCGAGGAGGCCGGGCACGGCCCGCTCCCGGTCCTCGCCGTCGTCGGCCGGCCGAATGTCGGCAAGTCGACCCTGGTGAACCGCATCATCGGCCGCCGCGAGGCCGTCGTCGAGGACAAGCCCGGCGTCACCCGCGACCGCGTCACCTACGAGGCCGAGTGGGCCGGGCGCCGCTTCAAGGTCGTCGACACCGGCGGCTGGGAGCAGGACGTCCTCGGTATCGACGCCTCCGTCGCCGCCCAGGCCGAGTACGCCATCGAGGCCGCCGACGCGGTCGTCTTCGTCGTGGACGCCACCGTCGGCGCCACCGACACCGACGAGGCCGTCGTCAAGCTGCTGCGCCGGGCCGGCAAGCCCGTCGTCCTCGCCGCCAACAAGGTCGACGGCCCCTCCGCCGAGGCCGACGCCGCCATGCTCTGGTCGCTGGGCCTCGGCGAGCCGTTCCCCGTCTCCGCCCTCCACGGCCGCGGTACCGGCGACCTCCTCGACGAGGTCCTCAAGGCGCTGCCCGAGGCCCCCGAGCAGACCTTCGGCACCGCCGTCGGCGGCCCGCGCCGCATCGCGCTCATCGGCCGCCCGAACGTCGGCAAGTCGTCCCTGCTCAACAAGGTCGCGGGCGAGGAGCGCGTCGTCGTCAACGAGATGGCCGGCACCACCCGTGACCCGGTCGACGAGCTCATCGAACTCGGCGGCACCACCTGGAAGTTCGTCGACACCGCCGGTATCCGCAAGAAGGTCCACCTCCAGGAGGGCGCGGACTACTACGCCTCGCTGCGTACCGCCGCCGCCGTCGAGAAGGCGGAGGTGGCCGTCGTCCTGATCGACACCACCGAGTCCATCTCCGTGCAGGACCAGCGGATCATCACCATGGCCGTCGAGGCCGGACGCGCACTCGTCATCGCGTACAACAAGTGGGACGAGCTCGACGAGGAGCGCCGCTACTACCTGGAGCGCGAGATCGAGACGGAGATGCAGCAGGTGGCCTGGGCCCCGCGCGTCAACGTCTCCGCCCGCACCGGCCGCCACATGGACAGGCTCGTCCCGGCGATCGAGACCGCGCTGGCCGGCTGGGAGACCCGCGTCCCGACCGGACGGCTGAACGCCTTCCTCGGCGAGCTGGTCGCGGCCCACCCGCACCCCATCCGGGGCGGCAAGCAGCCGCGCATCCTGTTCGGTACGCAGGCGGGCACCAAGCCGCCGCGGTTCGTGCTGTTCGCCTCGGGCTTCCTGGAGCACGGCTACCGGCGGTTCGTCGAGCGCCGGCTGCGTGAGGAGTTCGGCTTCGAGGGCACGCCGATCCACATCTCCGTGCGGGTGCGCGAGAAGCGCGGCCGCAAGAAGTAGAGCGGCGGCAGATCATGACGGCGGGGCCGGAGCGAATCGTTCGCTCCGGCCCCGCCGTCGTCCGCTCACAAACCTCTGCGAGGCGCCGGTGGCAACGCCGCCGGGACGTGGTGATGCCCGGTGCCGCGGCGCACACCGACCTGCTGCCAGCTTCCCGTGTAGCCGCTGCCGTGCTGCGTCTGATACGAACCGCTGCCGCCCGACCCGAACGTACCGAACCCCCGGAAGTCGAGGTCCTCCTCGCCACTGCGGTCGCCCGGCAGCGTCCGGAACGACCTGAGGTACTCGGAGTACAGCGCGTCGTAGATCGGCGTGGCCGACGGGGCGGACAGTCCGTCCTGCGTGGAACGCATCGCGGGAATCTGCTGGTACGGCTGGCGGGAAGGCTCGTATGCGTGCACGTATGAGCCAACGACCTCACCGCTCTTCGGATGCGGCCCGGGGGAGGAAAACGCCGGTCGCGGCGCGGCCGGCGCACGCGCGGGCCGTACGGCGGGGCGTGCGGCCGGGTCCTCCACGGCCCGGCCCTCCGTGGCCCTGGAGTGCATCAGGTACCGGCCAGCGGCATCGCGGCCGCCACCAGCCGGCCGTTCGCCGCCGCCTTCTCCAGTGCGTCACGCAGCAGGTCCTCGCGCGGCTGCTGGCCGATGGAGCCGACCGGGGCCGCGAAGACCAGCACCGTGTGCGACTTGTTCGCCGCGGCGCGCCAGCCCTCGGTCACCTGGAGCGGCTGGTGGGCCTGCCACCAGGCGACGGGGCTGCCACCGCCCGTGCCCGGCTGGAGGATGGCGTGCAGCTGGCCCATGGCGAGCAGCACCGACCAGCCGGCGATCGGGCCCGGCCTCCGGTTCACGTCGCCGACCGGCTGGAAGCCCTGCTCCATCAGCAGCGGCAGGAACTCGTCGCCGCCGCCCGTCGAACCGGGACGGGCGATGGGCGCGGTCGGCTCGACGACGAGCGCCGGGTGCAGCTCGTTGTCGATCAGTACGAGGCCGCTGGTGACGCCCAGGACGGCCTGGTCACCGGCGGGCACGGGGGCCGCGGGGGCGGCGGGGGCCGCCTGCGCCTCCGTACCGGTGATGGACCGGACGGCGCCCTGGAGCTGCTCCTCGGCGACCTTGACGACCTGGGAGGGGATGCAGGTGGCGTGGGCGAACGCGAGGACGGCGGTCTCCTCGCCCACGAACAGGACGGTGCTGGTGCGCTCCTGCTCGGAGTCGCCCGGGGTGCGGCAGGAGGTGCAGTCGTAGCTGCCCGGGGCGTTCTCGCCGGCGAGTAGCCGGTCGGCTTCCTCGTCGCCGATCTCGGCGCGTACGTCCTCGCTGACGTCGAGCATGCGGGGCACGGGTGGCTCCTCGGACTCGTTGCGTGCGATGCCGGGCGGATCCCGGCTCGTCTCATGAAGAGTTCAACGGGTGATCTGCGGCCGGAGTCACGGGTCGGCTGCCGTCTCGGCGCGTCGGCCGACCGGGTGGGTCTCGCCGCAGCCCCGCGCGGCGGCGGCGAGGAGCGGCACGACGCCCCCTAGCGTGGGCCGATGCCGAAGATCCGCTTGTGGCCGGCCGTACTGCCCGCCGTGCTTCTGTCCGTGGCCGGAACGACGAGCGCGGGCGCGGCGCCGGACGCGCGCGGCGCCCACCCGCCACCGCCCGCGCCCGGCCCCGGGGCCCAGCCCTTGCCCGCCGCGGGCTGCGCCGGCGACCAGTGGCCGTGGGGCTGCGTCGCGGAGTGCGAGAGCGGCGGCCGCTGGAACCTGAACACCGGCAACGGCTTCTACGGCGGACTGCAGTTCAAGCAGTCCACCTGGGAGACGTACGGCGGCCTCACCCACGCCCGCCGCGCCGACCTGGCGACCCGGGCGCAGCAGATCTCGGTCGCCCAGGAGGTGCTGCGCTGGCACGGCTGGGCGGCCTGGCCCACCTGCTCCAAGAAGTACGGGCTCTCCGGCCGCGCCCATACCGTCCAGCACCACGACACCCTGACCTCGGTGGCGCGGCGGTTCAAGGTGCCGGGCGGCTGGAAGGCGCTGTACAAGGCCAACCGGAAGGTCGTCGGGGCCGACCCGAACCTGATCCGGCCGGGGAAGATGCTGTCCCTCCCGGGCCTCAAGCCCGCCCCGAAGGCGGCTTTTGTGTCGCCGGAGCGCGGGAAGTGAGCTCGGCCAGCTCGCCGCTGAAGGACAGGGTGCCGCGCCGCAGTTCATGAGCCAGGGTCCCGCGCGGGAGACCGGCCGGCGGGCGCTGCTCGGCCACCACGACCGCCGCGCCCCGTTCGCACAGGCCGCTCAGCAGCCGGTAGGTACGGGCCGCGACGGCGGGCGACATGCCGAGGGCCGGCTCGTCGACGAGGACGACGGGCGCGGGTGCGAGCAGGGCGCGGGAGAGCGCGAGCATCCGCTGCTCGCCGCCGGAGAGCGTGCCGGCGCGGCGGGCCAGCAGCGGACGGAGCTCGGGGTACGCGTCGATGGCGGGTGCGAAGTCCCGGGTCGGGGCGGCCAGCCCCAGGTTCTCGGCGACCGTGAGCGTGGCGTACACGGCACGCCGGTCCGGGACGAAGCACAGGCCGCGGCGCGCCCGGTGGTGGGCGTGCAGCCGCGTCACGTCGGCGTCCCGCCACAGGACGTGCCCGGCGCTGAGCGGCACCGTGCCGGCGAGGGCGCGCAGCACGGTCGTGCGCCCCGAGCCGTTGCGGCCGAGCAGCACGGTGACCGTGCCGGACGGGACGGGCAGGTCGACGCCGTGCAGGGCCTCCAGGGGGCCGTAACGCACGTGGGCGGCGCGCAGTGCGATCTCGACGCTCATGACACGATCCGCCCCGCCTCCATGACGTGGACGGTGTGCGCGATGTCCGCGACCAGGTCGAGGTCGTGCTCGACGACGAACACGGCCGTCCCGTCCGCGGCGAGCGCCTTGAGCACGCGGGCGAGGGCGGCGGTCTCGTCGGCGTCCAGCCCGGCGGCGGGCTCGTCGAGCAGGAGCGTGTGCGGCTGCCCCGCCAGGGCGCGGGCGACCTCGACGCGGCGGAGGGCGCCCGTGGACAGCCCCGCGGCGGGCAGGTGGCGGGTGCCGGTGAGGCCGAGGAGGCGCAGGGCCCGCTCGACCGCGTACGGATCGTCGCGTACGCGGCCCTGCTCGCCGCCGATGCGGACGTTCTCCTCGACGGTCAGGGACGGGAACACGGCCAGCTCCTGGAACGTCCGGGCGATCCCCATCCGGGTACGGGCGTGCGCGGGGCGCGCGGTGATGTCGGTCCGGTCCAGGCTGACCCGGCCGGAGGTGGGGCGGGTGGTGCCGGCCAGGCAGTGGAACAGGCTGCTCTTCCCGGCGCCGTTGGGCCCGACGAGGGCGGTGACCCTGCCGGGTTCGACGAGGAGGTCGACGCGGTCGAGGGCGGTGAAGCCGGCGTAGCGGAGGGTGAGGCGGTGGGCCGCGAGGCCGTGCGTGGGGGAGGGGTGCGGTGCGGGTGCGGTCGTGGTCCGGCGGGGATGCGTCCGGCGTCGGGGCGGGCCGGAGTCCCCACCCGCGCGGGTGGGGCGGCCGGGTGCGGGTCCCGCCGCGGGGGGCGGGGCGCCGTCGGCGGCCGTGGGTGGGGTTTCGTCTCCCGCCCGGCCGGAGCCACGCGCGTGTGCCGGGGGCCGCGGGTGGGGCGGAGGGGCCGTACGGAGCCAGGGGCGACCGGTGGACGGCAGCAGTGACGTCAGCGGGGGGACGCGGGCCGTGAAGGCGGCCAGGAGACCGATCACCGCGGCAGCCGCGCCACCGCGGGCGCCCGCGTCGAGGCCGACCAGGAGGGCCGCGGCCGCCAGCGGGGACAGCAGGCTGTCCGCGCCCAGGACCAGGACCGCGGCGAACCACAGCAGGCCGCGCACCGGGTCGTACGCCGCCGGGTCGAAGGCCTGGACACCCATGCCGAGCAGGCCGCCCCCGAGCGCCGCCAGGGCCGCGCCCGCCACGAACGCGACGACCTTCAGGGCCGGGACGGGCACGCCCGCCGCCTCCGCGCCCGCCTCGTGGTCGCGCAGCGCGGCCAGCGCCCGGCCCGTGCGGCCCCGGCGGAGGGCCGCCACGCACAGCAGGGCGCACGCCAGGACGGCGAGCTCCACCGCGTAGTACGCCCGGTCCGACACCAGGCCGGCCGGGCGGGACAGCGACAGTCCCGCCGTCGCGTACGGCTGGGCGAAGACGAACCGGCTCACCGCCACCCCCACCGCCAGCGTCGCCAGCGCCAGGGCCAGGCCGTGGCGGCGGATCGCCGGCCAGCCGGTCAGCAGGCCGAGCGGGGCGACCAGCACGACGGCCACCAGGAGAGCGGTGAGTTCCGGGAGCCGGGGCAGGCCCGGGAACCGGCCGGCCGCCAGCAGCGCCGTGAACAGGGCGCCCAGGCCCGCGTACGCCGCCTGCCCCAGCGAGATCTGGCCGCCCCGGCCGGTGACCACGACCAGGGACAGCAGGACGACGGCGAGCGCCGGGACCTGGACCGCCGTCTGGAGGTCGCCCCCGGCGAAGCCGAGCGGCAGCAGGAACAGCACCCCCGCCGCCACCCACAGCCCGGCGGGGACGCGCGCCCCCGCCGTCGAGGTGCGCGGCAGGGCGTCCCGAGCCCCCACACCCGGCAGCACCAGCGCGGCGACCAGCAGGGCGACGACGAACAGGTTCGTGGCGACCGCCTGGACCAGCGGGCCCGCCCAGCCCTCCGGGTGGAAGCGGGTCAGCTGAGCCTGGGCGACCCCGATGACCAGCGCCGTCGCCACCGCCACCGGCAGGCTCCGCATCCGGGCGGCCACCGCCACCGCGATCACCTCGACGACCAGCAGCGGCAGCCCGTACGGGTCGAGCCGTACGTACGGCGCCAGCAGCACACCCGTCAGCCCCGCCGTGAACGAGCCGAACGCCCAGCCCACCGCCGACACCCGGTCCGCGTCGATCCCGCCGAGCACCGCCAGCTCCCGGTTGTCCACCACCGCCCGCAACTGACGCCCCAGCCGGGTCCACCGGGTCACCGCCCCCACCGCGCCGCCCACCAGCAGCACCGCGGCCAGCTGCACCCAGGGGTCGTCGCCCAGCAGCACCGGCGCGTCCGCCCGCGCACCACCGCCCCACAGCAGCGCGGCACCCCCGACGAGCAGCACGAACACGCCGATCGAGGCCACCAGCGTCCGCGCCGGGTCCAGGTCGAGCACCGCCGCCGGCCGGAACACCGCCCGGTCCAGCACCAGCCCGATGCCGGGCGCCACCCCCAGCAGCGTCACGCACGCGGCGAGCGGCAGCGGCCAGCCCCACTCCACGACCAGGTGCCGCAGCACGTACGCGCAGACCATGGCGATCGCGCCGTGCGCGAGGTTCAGCACGCCCGTCGCCCGGTACGTGACGATCAGTCCGATCCCGGTGAGGGCGGCCGCGCTGCCCACCGCGAGCCCGGCCAGGACGAGTTCGTACGTCAGCGAGGACACCGGGGCGTCAGCTCCCGGGCTCGCACACCGGGCACGGGTCCAGCGCCGCGTCGCCGACCGGCACCGCGTCCGCCTTGCCCGCCACCAGCGGGCAGTCCGGGCGGTGCGCCAGCGTCCCGCCCGGCACCCGCACCGGCGGGGCGTCGGACGAGGGCCGGTCCGCCACGGCGGCGGGCCCCTCGGGCCGGTCCCCGGCGGGGCGCCGCAGTGGCACCCCGGACAGCAGGACCGCCCCCGCGACCATCAGCGCCGCGCCGGGCACCGTGCAGGACGCCAGGTACGGAATCTGCCGTTCCGCGAAGCGCTCGCCGGACACCCCGTACCAGCCCAGCACGCACAGCACCGCCCCGGTGGCGGCGGCCACGATCCCGCTCCACCACAGCACCCGCGATGTCGGCATCCCGAATCCTCCGGCTGGCGATGTGCCTCGATTCCTTGCACTATGCCCAAGAAGGCCCAATAAGGCACAGACCCCGGAACCCGGTGGTGAGCCAGATGGTCCACAAGCCTCTTCGCAAGCATCCCCGCACGGCTGCGCTGGCGGCCGCGGCGATCCTCGTCGTCGCACCGACCGCCGCGGGCTGCGGCGACGACAACGGCGGCGGGGCACAGCAGTCCCCGACCGCGACCGCCCCCACCGCGCAGAACCAGCCCTCCGACCCGGCCGCGGCCCGGCAGGAGGTCCAGAAGAACTGGGTCGCCTTCTTCGACCCCAAGACCCCGGTCGAGGAGAAGACCCGGCTGCTGGAGAACGGCGACCGCATGCGGCCCGTCCTCCAGGCGTTCTCCGGCAACCCGCAGGCCGCGCAGACCTCCGTGAAGGTCAAGAACGTGGCCTTCACCTCGCCCACCCAGGCCGACGTCACCTACGACCTGCTGGTCGGCGGCCAACCGGCCCTGCCCGACTCCAAGGGCACCGCCGTGCACCAGCAGGACACCTGGAAGGTGTCCGTGAAGACGATGTGCGCGCTGGTCGAGCTCAGCCCCAATGCGACGACCGTGCCGGGCTGCTGAAACCCTCCTGCTCGCGGCGCTCCTCACCCTGAGCGCCGCCTGCGGCAGCCGTCTCCCGGAGAGCGACTTCACATCGCGGCCCCCAGCCCCGACGACCGGCGGCCGCGAGCCGATCAGGGTCGGCGTCATCACCGGAGCCACCAGCCCCGTCGGCGGCGGCGCCCTCACCGGCCCGCGCGACGGGGCGCTGGCGTACTTCGCCGCCCTCAACGCCCGGGGCGGCATCGACGGCCGCCGGGTCGAGGTCGCCACCTGCGACGACGGCGGCAGCGGCATCGGCAACAACCAGTGCGTGCACGAGCTCGTCGACAACAAGCACGTCTTCGCCCTGGTCGCCACCACCGCCCTCGACTACGCGGGCGCCGCGCGGGTGTCCCGGGCGGGCGTCCCCGACATCGGCGGCCAGCCGCTCGGCCCCGCGTACGACACGTACCCGCATCTGTACGGGATCTACGGCAGCTCCGCCCCGCGCACCGGCGACGAGCCCGGCTGGGACGGCGTCCTCACCGGCGGCACCGAGGTCTACCGCTGGTTCAAGCGGGAGCACGGCGCCCGTACGGCGGCCGTCGTCGCCTACAACCAGGCGGCGTCCGCCGCGTACGCCCGCCTCGTGACCGACGGCCTGAAGGCGGAGGGCTACCGGGTCGTCACCGAACAGGTCGACTTCGCCCTCCCCAACTACCGCGCCGTCGCCGCCGACCTCCGTCGGCAGGGCGTCGACGTCGTCTTCGACGCCCTGGACACGCACGGCAACGCCCGGCTGTGCGCGGCGATGGACGACGCCGGCGTGACCGTCACCGCCAAGGTCACCAACGTCCAGAACTGGAACCAGGCCGTCCCCCGCGACTTCAAGGACGCACCGCGCTGCCGCAACGCCCTGTGGGTGACCGGCGCCAGCCGCAACCACGACGAGACGGATCACCCCGCCGTCCGGGAGTTCCGCGACGCGATGGAGGCCCACATGAAGGGCGAGCCGCTCTCCCAGTGGGCGCTGGAGGGCTGGGCGGCCGCCATGTGGTTCACGGACGCCGCCACGTCCTGCACCACGGCCGGACTCACGCGCGCGTGCGTCGAACGGTTCGTCAACCGCACCGAGCCGTACACCGCCCGGGGCCTGCTGCTGCCCGTCCGCTTCGAGCGGCTCCCCGAACCACCGAAGACCCGTCACACCTGCCTGTCCGTGGCCCGTTGGCAGGACGGCCGGGGCTGGGTCACCCAGGGCGGCGACATGTACGAGAACTGCGCCACCGTCCCCCAGCTGCCCTACCGGCCCTGACCAGCCCTGCCACGGAAAGCCAAGTAGAGTCCACCTTCGACGACCATCCAGACACCAGCGGACGACACCACGGAACGTCCGGACCAGGGGGACGCGGCGACGCGATGCACATCTCTTTCCTGCTGCACAACGCGTACGGCATCGGCGGCACGATCCGTACGACGTTCAACCTCGCTCAGACCCTGGCCGAGCGGCACGATGTCGAGATCGTGTCCGTCTTCCGCCACCGCGAGGAGCCCACCCTCGGCGCCCCCGCCGGCGTGACCATGAAGCACCTGGTCGACCTGCGCAAGAACAGCCCCACCTACGACGGCGCACACCCCGACTACAAGAAGCCCGCCAAGGTCTTCCCGCGCGGCGACGGACGCTGGAAGCAGTACAGCCGGCTCACCGACGACCGGATCGCCGCCCATCTGAAGAGCCTTCAGGCCGACGTCGTGGTCGGCACGCGCCCCGGCCTCAACGTCCACATCGCCCGCCAGGCCCGCCGGGGCCCCGTCCGCGTCGGGCAGGAGCACCTGACGCTGGACAGCCACGGCTACCGGCTGCGCCGTGAGATCGGCCACCGCTACGCCCTCCTCGACGCCATCACCACCGTCACCGAGGCCGACGCCCGCTCGTACCGCGCCAAGCTCAAGCTGCCCGGCGTGCGCATCGACTCCGTGCCCAACAGCGTGCCGGCCCCGACCGTCGCGCCCGCGGACACAGCCGCCAAGTGGGTCGTCGCGGCCGGCCGGCTGACCCGGGTCAAACGCTACGACCTGCTGGTCGAGGCGTTCGCGAAGGTGGTCGCCGCCCGCCCCGACTGGCGGCTGCGGATCTACGGCTCCGGCGACGCGACCGGCAACGAGCGGAACGCGCTGCGCGCTCTCATCGAGGCGCGCGGACTGCACAACCACGTCTTCCTGATGGGCACGGCCAACCCGCTGGAGCCCGAGTGGGTCAAGGGCTCCATCGCCGCCGTCACCTCCCGCCTGGAATCCTTCGGCATGACGATCGTGGAGGCGATGCGCTGCGGCCTGCCGGTGGTCTCCACCGACTGCCCGCACGGGCCGGGCGAGATCATCGAGGACGGCGTCGACGGACGGCTGGTGCCGGTCGGTGACGTGGACGCGATCGCCGAAGCGCTGCTCGCCCTCATCCAGGACGACGACCTCAGGCGCCGCACCGGACAGGCCGCGCTCGCGGCGTCGCAGCGCTTCGACCCGGTCCGGATCGCCGAGCGCCACGAGGCCCTCTTCACCGAGCTGGTCGCGCAGGGGGCCAACGGCCGCTCGCGCGGCCGGGCCCGTGACACCCTGCACCGCACGCGCGGGGCAGTCCTCGACGCCGCGTACTCCGTGCGGTACAAGGCCGCCGATGTGCTCCGGAAGGGAAAGCCCGCATGAGCGACGCCACGACCCCGGACCCCGTGCACGGTGTGCCGCCGCGTGCGGACTGCGTCGCGGACTCCGCCGGCGGCATCACCTTCGACCTGGTGGTCGTCGACACGGCCGAGCCGGTGCTGGTACTGCGCCGGCGCGGTGGCTCCGGCGGCCCGTCCGACGAGACCCGGCTGCCGCTCACCCCGGCGAGCGAGGGCCATATGCGGGCGGTGCTGCCCAGCACGATGGAGCTCGCCGAGGGCCGCTGGGACGTGTACCTCGACGGGCGGGCGGTCGAGCCGGGCATCCGGGACCTGCGGGCGCTCGTCGACCGGGTCCCCGACGAGGAGGGCGGGGTCGCCGTGCGCGTGCCCTACCCCACGGCGGACGGCCGGCTCGCCGTGCGCAGCTGGGTACGCCTGCCGCACGCCGAGGCCGGTGACCTCGTCTTCGGCGAGGGCGTCTGCACTGTCGAAGGGACGCTGTACGGGGCCGAGGCCGGTGCCGGCGCGGTGGCCGAGGCGCGGCTGGGCGGGAAGGTCCACCGGGTCCCCGCCGACGGCGAGAAGGGGACGTTCGCCTTCACCGTCGCGTACGACGCGCTCGCCGAGCCGCCGGTCGGGGCGGAGCAGCTGTGGGAGCTGTGGCTGCGGCCGGACGCGGGCGCGGAGCCGGTGCGGGTCTCGCGCATCCTGGACGACGTCTGGGACCGGAAGAACGTCTTCGTCTACCCGCCGCACCAGGGGGAGGGCTACAAGGCGGCGCCCTGCTACACGACCGACAACGACCTCTGCGTACGGATCACCCCGTAACGCCATCGCGGACCCTGGCCGTCCGTGGCAGTCCCCCCCTACGCCCCCTTGGGCGTAGGGGGACGGTGGCAGACTCGCCCGCATGTTGGAGACCTCGGCACGACTGCTGCGCCTGCTGTCCCTGCTCCAGGCGCACCGCGAATGGTCCGGCGCCGACCTCGCGCAGCGGCTCGGCGTCACCCCGCGCACGGTACGGCGTGACGTCGACCGGCTGCGCGAGCTCGGTTACCCCGTCAACGCCAGCCCCGGCACGGGCGGCGGCTACCAGCTCGGCGCGGGCGCCGCGCTGCCTCCGCTGCTGCTGGACGACGACGAGGCGGTCGCGGTCGCCGTGGGCTTGCGCACCGCGGCGGGCAGCGGCATCGAGGGCGTGGGCGAGACGTCGGTGGGCGCGCTGGCCAAGCTGGAGCAGGTGCTGCCCGACCGGCTGCGCCGCCGTGTCAGCGCGCTGACCACCTTCACGGTGCCGATGCTGCGGGAGGCCGAGTCCCGGGTGGACCCGTCGGTGCTCACCGAGCTCGCGACCGCCTGCCGGGACGGCGAAAGGCTGCGCTTCGAGTACCGCGACCACAGCGGCTCGGCCACCCGCCGCACGGTCGAGCCGCACCGCCTGGTGTGCACCGAGCGCCGCTGGTACCTGGTCGCCTGGGACGTGGACCGGTCCGACTGGCGTACCTTCCGGGCGGACCGGATCGTCCCCAAGCCGCCGCACGGTCCGCGTTTCCCGCCCCGTACACCGCCCGCCGACGACCTGGCGGCCTATGTGTCCGAGGGTGTGGCCAGCAGGGCGTACGCGGCGAAGGCGGTCATCCGGCTCCACGTCCCGGTCGCCGAGGCCGAGCGGGTGGTGGGGCCGATGGACGGCACCCTGGAAGCCGAGGGGGAGTCGACGTGCCTGGTGCGCACGGGCGCCACGAGCCTCGGCGTCCTGGTGATCCACGTGGCCCTCATGGGGCTGGAGTTCGAGGTGGTCGAGCCGCGCGAGCTGGACGACCGCATCAGGGTGATCCGAGACCGCTTCACCCGGGCGCTGGACCGGTCCGCGCAGCCCGGCCGGCAGTGTGGGAATTCTGCGGGCAACGCGTGAATACGCTGTGGCGCACCCATTATCGTGACGATATGCCGAAGCGTTTTTCGGTGCCCCGGGGAATTCGTCCGTACAGCGGTGCGAGAAGGGAGTGCCGCCCCTCTGGAATTCCGGTGGCAACCGCCCTCGGAGCCGTGCCGGACGGTCCTGCGAGTGAAGAGGGCCTTACTGAACACATGTCGTGATCCTGTGACACAAGCGTGACCGCCGGGGTACGTGAGGATGGTGGGGTGATGTGCTCCGCCCGCCTTCCGTCACCGTGCGCAGCACCCTACGGTGAATGACATGGCACCGATTCCGAGCTCCCCCGAACAGCCCGACGACAGCCCCGAGTCCTACGTCGGCCTCGACGAACGCGACGCGGAGCAGCTGGCCCGCTCCCGTGGCTGGACCACGGTGCGGTCACTGCCCCCCGGCTCGATCATCACGCTCGAGTTCATGGCGGGCCGGCTCAATTTCGAGGTCGACGACGCCACCGTCACCCGCTGTTGGGTCGGCTGACCCCCACGTACGACGCGAAGGCCCCGGCTTCAGCAGCCGGGGCCTCGTCTCTGCGTCCGGGGCGGCCTCAGCCGCCCGTCACCGGCCGTGAACGCGGTGGCCGGCAGCTGCCCGCCGGCGTGACGGGCGTCCGCTCCGAACGCACAACCGCGTGCGGCCGCGGCTGGGTGAGCGTGGTCCTGGCCGTCGAGGGACGGCCGACGCCGCCCGCCGCGGAGACCGGCTCGCGCGCCGGCTCGTCGTCCGCGCCGACCGGCCGCTGCTGGTATATCGCCGGCCTGGGTCCGCCGGCCGCCACGGGCAGCGACGGAACCTGGCGGCGTCGCGCCCGCAGCTGCTCCCGCAGCCGCTCCCGCACCGCGAGGATCATCGCCTCGGCGCGGGCGATCAGCGGCTCGCACCAGGGCAGCCCGAGCAGGATCAGCAGGCCGGCGGCCCAGCCGAGCAGCACATCGCTCAGCCAGTGCGTACCGAGGTAGACGGTGGTCAGCCCGACGCCGAGCGCGACCACGGCGGACAGGGCCGACAGGTAGCGCCTGGCCCGGGGCGTGGTGGCGAGATACGCCAGAATGCCCCAGGTCACCACCGCGTTGGCGGTATGCCCGGAAGGAAATATATCGCCGCCCGCGAACATCTCGGCCGAGCCGATCTGCGTCGCGTAGTGGGGGCCGAGCCGGCCCAGACCGAGCTTGACCGCGCCCACCGTGACGTTGAGCAGCAGCAGCGCGGCGCCCAGCGCCAGCAGCGGGCGGAGCGTGTGCTGCCGCCAGGAGCGCCAGCCGAGCCAGGCCGCCACCATCACGGCCGTCGGGCCGCGCTGGCCCAGCACCACGAAGTAGTCCAGCGTCGCGTGCAGCTCCGGCCACTGCTGATACGGCCGGAAGAGCATGACCTTCCAGTCGAGGGTCACCAGCCACGACGAGACGAGCACGGCCACCACGATGGCGAGGTAGAACGCCGACGTCCCGCCGAAGAGGGCGAGACGGGTGCGGCTCATCCGCGGGATCTCAATCTTCGGCGGTTCCGGCTCCCGGTCCAGACGGGCAAAGATGTCGGTACGCACCCAATCGACGTTACAGCGAGTGAGTGTCGGCCCACGCCCATCCGCTCTCTTCGTGATGACGATGTGATGTGGAGTGTGTCTCAGCCGGATGTTTATTCCTTGCTTATCCATAAACCTCGGGGGCCGTGGGCCCTATTGCCACAGGGCCGCTGGGGGAAGCGGGTTTGTCTCCCACGGGAAAAGGGTGGGGGGCGGATGAGGCCGGAATTGCCCTCCTCCCCGTCGTCGGTCGTCGCCCTCTGGTACGCGGCCCGGCCCGGCCGCTGACGGGCCGTTCGGAGTGGCGTACGCCACACTCGCGCGCCTGCCCCGTGAGAGGTGGGCCACGCGCCACCGGCCCGGACTCGCGTACGCTGGCGGCTCACTCGCCCGTCGATGCCGGGCCCCCCGGAAGTCGTCCCCCTCCGGCCGGTGCCCACCGAGCGCGAGGGATTCATCTGTGGTCTGTGGGAGGTACGTACATGTCCGTGACGACCACGGCCGGAGCGCGGCTGCGTGCCACCGGTGGCGGTGCCAACCGCTGGGTCGTCCTCGTCGTCCTCTGCGTCAGCCTGCTGCTGGTCGCGCTCGACGCCACCGTCCTCCATGTCGCCGTCCCGGCCGTCACCGAGGACCTCCGCCCCAGCTCCACGGCGCTGCTGTGGATCGTCGACGCCTACCCGCTGGTCTGCGCCTCACTGCTGATCCTCTTCGGCACTCTCGGCGACCGGGTCGGGCGCCGACGGGTCCTGCTGGCCGGGTACGGACTGTTCGGCGCGGCCTCCGCGGTCGCGGCCTTCGCCGACACCCCCGCCGTGCTGATCGCCGCCCGCGCGCTGCTCGGCGTCGGCGGCGCGATGATCATGCCCGCCACCCTGTCGATCCTCCGCGCCGTCTTCCCCGACCGGCGTGAGCGCGCCACCGCGATCGGCATCTGGACGGCCGTCGCGGCCGTCGGCGCCGCGACCGGCCCCGTCCTCGGCGGCTTCCTGGTCGAGCACTTCTGGTGGGGCTCGGTCTTCCTCATAAACATCCCCCTGATGGCGCTGATCCTGCCCCTGGGCCGCTGGCTGCTGCCCGAGTCCAAGGGCAGCGGCAACGGCCCCTGGGACGTGCTCGGCGCGCTCATGGCGGCGGCCGGTGTGCTGGGCGTGGTGCTCGGCGTCAAGCGGGCCGGCGCCGGCGGCTCCGTGCTGAGCGTGGAGACCACCGCACCGCTGCTGCTCGGCGCGGCCCTCCTGGTCCTCTTCGTACGGCGGCAGAAGCACCGCGCGCACCCGCTGATCGACATGCGGATGTTCGCCCGGGCGGCCTTCACCACCTCCGTCGGCTGCATCGTCCTCGCCATGCTCGCGCTGGTCGGCCTGGAGCTGATCGCCGTCCAGTACCTCCAGCTCGTCCTGGAACTGACTCCGCTGGAGACCGGGCTGCGGCTGCTCCCGCTCACCTTCGCCGCCATGGCCGCGGGCGCCACCGGCTCGTACACGCTGCGGCGCGTCGGCCCGCGCCGGATGGTCGGCTGGGGCTTCGTCCTCACCGCCGGAGCGGTCCTGCTGCTGCTCCTGATGGGCCAGCACGACCGGCCGCTGCTGCTCACCGTCGGCTTCGTCCTGCTCGGCTTCGGGCTCCAGACCACGCTGTTCGGGGCGTACGAGTCGATGCTCAGCGAGGCCCCCGCGCACAGTGCGGGCGGTGCCGCCGCGATCGGTGAGACCTCCTACCAACTGGGCGCCGGCATGGGCATCGCGCTGCTCGGCAGCGTGATGAACGCCGCGTACGCGCCCGGCCTCGCCCAGGTGCCGGGCGTGCCCGCGCCCGCCGGTTCGGCCGCCGCCAACTCGCTGGGCGAGGCCTACCAGGTCGCGGACCGGCTGGGCGGCCCGGCGGGCGAGGCGCTGCGCACGGCGGCGCGGCACGCGTTCGTGCACGGCCTGCACGTCACGCTGGCCGTCAGCGCGGGGCTGCTGCTGCTCGGCGCGCTGATGGCGGCGCGGCTGCCGCGCGTGATGGATTGCCGGCCGGACCTCGACGCCCGTCTGGGCGCCGCCGACTCCTGGCCGGAGGAGCGGGCGGAGGGCGGCACCGCCACGGACGCGGTGCCGGCGGTCCGTGTGCCCGCCCGGCGCGAGCCGGTGGAGCCGGCCAGGTCGGGGCGTACCACGCGTTGACCGCGGCCGCCGCCGCGCGGTGCGGCACACTGCCGGTGTGGCGCCCGCCACCGGGTCTGGACGTGCGGTGGAGCCTCGCCGTAACGTCGGCGGCGCAGCGTGACTAACACCGCTAGTTTTAGTGTCGCCCCGTGCCGCTCGGAGGTCCCGCCATGTCCGCACCCGCGAAGCTCCCGCCGTTCGACGCCGTTGATCCCCTCGGCATCGACGACCTGCTCGGTCCCGAGGACCTCGCCATCCGCGACACCGTCCGCACCTGGGCCGCCGACCGGGTCCTCCCGCACATCGCCGAGTGGTACGAGAAGGGCGAGCTGCCGGGCATCCGGGAGCTGGCCCGCGAGCTCGGTTCGATCGGGGCGCTGGGCATGTCCCTGGAGGGCTACGGCTGCGCGGGCGCGAGCGCCGTCCAGTACGGCCTGGCCTGCCTGGAGCTGGAGGCCGCCGACTCCGGCATCCGCTCCCTGGTCTCCGTCCAGGGCTCCCTCGCCATGTACGCGATCCACCGGTTCGGCTCCGAGGAGCAGAAGCAGCGCTGGCTGCCGTCCATGGCCGCGGGCGAGACCATCGGCTGCTTCGGCCTGACCGAGCCGGACATCGGCTCGGACCCGGCCGCGATGCGGACGTACGCCAAGAAGGACGGCACCGACTGGGTGCTGAACGGCCGCAAGATGTGGATCACCAACGGCTCGGTGGCCGGGGTCGCCGTCGTGTGGGCGCAGACGGACGACGGCATCCGCGGCTTTGCCGTTCCGACCGATACCCCCGGTTTCTCGGCGCCCGAGATCAAGCACAAGTGGTCGCTGCGCGCCAGCGTCACCAGCGAGCTCGTCATGGACGACGTACGGCTGCCGGCCGACGCCGTGCTGCCCGGCGTCACCGGCCTGAAGGGGCCGCTCAGCTGCCTGAGCCACGCTCGCTACGGAATCGTCTGGGGCGCCATGGGCGCCGCGCGCTCGTCGTTCGAGGCGGCGCTCCAGTACGCGAAGACGCGCGAGCAGTTCGGCAGGCCGATCGGCGGCTTCCAGCTCACCCAGGCCAAGCTCGCCGACATGGCGCTGGAGCTGCACAAGGGCATCCTGCTCGCCCACCACCTCGGGCGGCGGCTCGACGCCGGAAAACTCCGCCCCGAGCAGGTCAGCTTCGGCAAGCTCAACAACGTGCGCGAGGCCATCGAGATCTGCCGCACCTCGCGGACGATCCTCGGCGCCAACGGGATCTCGCTGGAGTACCCCGTCATGCGGCACGCCACCAACCTGGAGTCGGTGCTCACCTACGAGGGCACCGTGGAGATGCACCAGCTGGTGCTGGGCAAGGCGCTCACCGGCCTCGACGCGTTCCGGTAGGCGGCCTCGCCCGTCAGCTCTGGTTGAAGAAGCCGTCCTGGGTGTGCGTCCCGGGCTCCCCGTTGACGATCTGCGTGTCCGCGGGCGTCAGGAGGAAGACCCGGGTCGCCACGCGCTCGATCGAGCCGCGCAGCCCGAAGGTCAGGCCGGCCGCGAAGTCGACCACGCGCTTGGCGTCGGCGGGCTCCATGGACGTGAGGTTCATGATGACCGGGACGCCGTCCCGGAAGAGCTCGCCGATGCTCCGGGCGTCCCGGAACCCGTCGGGGGACACCGTGGCGATCCGGCGGCCCTCCTCCTGGGCGGTCTCGGAGGCGACGCGCACCCGCGGGTCGGTCACCCAGGCGTCGCTGTTGCGGTCACCCTCGGCGTACTCGTCGTCGTAGTAGCGCTCGTCGTTGTCCTCGACGAGGCCGAGCCATGCACTCGCCTTGCGCACCGATCCCATGGACGCCTCCTTTCACGCGGTCACTTGTGGTTCCGCTATCCCTATGGTCGTCCATCATGCGGATCGCGCGCCAAGTGGACAGTCACCGCGCGAGCGATTCGTGACGGTACTGGTGCAGAAGATGTGGCGATTCGTCAAGGTTCCACGGGCGTACGGGCCCTGAGAAGGGGCCTGCGTAACTCAAATATGAAATTCGGGCCGTACGGGTGAGCGTGCGGACGTACGGGTGAACGAACGGGGCCCGGTACGATGCCCGCCGCGAGTTCGCGTCAGTCACGGGGGAGCACCATGTTCGGAATTGTCAGGCCCTGCACCCATCGGCTCACCGATGGCCTGAAAACGGAGTGGATGGCCCATCTGTGCGGGCTCTGCCTGGCACTTCGGGCCGACCACGGGCAGTTCGCCCGGATCGCCACCAACTACGACGGCCTGATCGTCTCGGTTCTGACGGAGGCTCAGACCGAGCGCACCGCAGAGGCGCGGCGCACGGCGGGGCCCTGCCCGCTGCGCGCCATGCGGACCGCGCCCGTCGCCCGGGGCGAGGGCGCACGGCTCGCCGCCGCCGTCTCGCTGGTCCTGGCCTCGGCGAAGGTGCGGGACCATGTCGCCGACCGGGACGGGCTGCTGGCGCGCCGTCCGATGGCCGCCGCCGCGCGCCGGGTCGCCCTCGGCTGGGACCGCGCGGGCGCCAGGACCGGGCGCGAGCTGGGCTTCGACACGGCCGTCCTGGTCGACGCGGTGGACCGGCAGACCGGCATCGAGGCGCTGGCCGGGCCGGGCACGCCCCTGCTGCACATCACCGAGCCCACCGAGACGGCCACCGCCGCGGCCTTCGCGCACACCGCGATCCTGGCCGGCAAGCCGCAGAACGTGGCGCCGCTCGCCGAGGCGGGGCGGCTCTTCGGCCGGCTGGCACACCTGCTGGACGCGGTCGAGGACCGGGAGGCCGACGCCATGTCGGGGGCCTGGAACCCGCTGACCGCGACCGGTACGTCGCTCGCGGAGGCGCGCCGTCTCGCGGACGACGCGCTGCACGGGATACGGCTCGCCCTGCGCGACGCGCAATTCGTGGACGACACGCTGCTGCACGTGCTGCTCGCGCACGAGCTGCGGCAGTCGGTGGACCGGGCGTTCGGCACGACGACCTGCTCGCACCAGGGCTACGGCGGCGCCCAGGCCGGTGGCCCCCACCAGGGCGGCGGCTACGGCCCGTACGGCGGGCAGAACCCCTATGGCGGGCAGAACCCCTACGGCGGGCAGCCGGGCGGCCCGGCGGGTCCCGGTGGTCACGGTGGTCATGGCGGCGGCTACGGCGGCTCCGGCGGCGGGATGCCGCCCGGCTTCGGCGGGCCCGGCGGCGGTGGGCCCTCCCGGCCCAAGCCCCGCGGCTTCCTGGCCGGCTGCGCCGCCTTCACCTGGCTGTTCTGCACGTGCCAGATCTGCTGCGCCAAGGAGTACGAGGGCCCCTGGTCCCGCAAGAAGCGCGAGGGCTGCTGCCGCGACTGCGACTGCAAC
Organism: Streptomyces sp. NPDC000229; assembly: GCF_040300825.1. Classification (NCBI taxonomy): domain Bacteria; kingdom Bacillati; phylum Actinomycetota; class Actinomycetes; order Kitasatosporales; family Streptomycetaceae; genus Streptomyces; species Streptomyces sp. NPDC000229. The sequence continues at coordinate 24,891 of NZ_JBEPEL010000024.1, read as the reverse complement.
CCCGGTAGCTGCGACTGCTGCTGCCCCTGTGACGGCTGCTGACGGACCGTGAGGTGGCGCGCCGCCTCCTCCCGGCCCCCTGCGGCCCCTCTCCCTCACCGGTACGTCCCCCCGGACTCCGTCCGGGGGGGGACCCTCGGCTCTCCGACTTCCCGGAAGGGCGAATTCCGGCCGTCGCCGGAACCCGGGGCGAAGACGACGACCAGGTCCTCGGTCCTCCTGAGCGCCACCGCCGCCGACGGCATCGTCGCCGACGGCAGGCCCCCTGACCGGCGACGTCCGTCCGACCGCCGACCACGCGCCGATCCCGCGGTCGCGCGTCGCGGCGGGGGAGCGGCGCCTGGTCGTCGTGCCGCGCCGTGAAGGGCTCCGGGCGGTAAGCGGCTTCCCCCGGCGCCCGCCGCGCCGCGCCTTCAGGGGCCTCGCGGTCGCCCGGTACGGCGAAGGCCGGGTGGCGCCCGGGACCTACCGGTCGTGCGCGGCCGAGCACGGCGTCCGGTCGAGAACGCCGACGGGCGCGAGCGCGGGCTCGGTCTCTCGGGTGAGCCGGCAACACCCTCCCGGTGCTGTCCCGGCGGCGGAGCGGAACGTACTGAGCCGCTGATACGTCACAGGGGCGGACCCCGGCGGAGGACCACACCCGCCGGGCGCCTTCCGATGCCCACGACTCGGCTCGGCCGAAACCAGCCCTTGTGCCGGTGGTTGATCCCTGCGAATACTCCCGAAGCAGCGCTTGTCAGGGGCACGGCGTGTCCGAAAACCGAACACCACCCCTGACTGCGCCTCACGGGCCCGACACCCCCACGGCGGGCCCCCGATTCCCCTCGGGAGGAACGAGAAGTGAGGATCAAGCGCACCACCCCCCGCAGCGGCACAGCCAGACGGACCCGTCTGCTCGCCGTCTCCACCGGTCTCGCCGCCGCCGCCACCCTCGCGGTCCCCGCCGCGAACGCCGAATCACCACGGCCCTTCAGCGCCGCCCAGCTGTCCGCCGCCGGCTCGGCCGTCCTGGAGGCGGACGTACCGGGCACCGCCTGGCACGTCGACCCGGCGACCGACAAGCTGGTCGTCACCGTCGACTCGACCGTCTCCCAGGCCGAGATAGCCAAGATCAAGCGCCAGGCGGGAGCCAACGCCGGCGCCCTGAGGATCGAGCGCACCCCCGGCAAGTTCACCAAGCTCATATCCGGCGGCGACGCCATCTACGCCAGCAGCTGGCGCTGCTCGCTCGGGTTCAACGTCCGCGACAGCGCGGGCACCACGTACTTCCTCACCGCCGGTCACTGCACCGACGGCGCGGGCACCTGGTACGCCAATTCCGGCCGGACCACCGTCCTCGGCCCGACCACCGGCTCCAGCTTCCCGAACAACGACTACGGGATCGTCCGCTACTCCAACACCTCCATCGCCAAGCCCGGCACCGTCGGCAACGTCGACATCACCAGCGCCGCCAACGCCACCGTCGGCATGTCCGTCACCCGCCGAGGCTCCACCACCGGCACCCACAGCGGCTCGGTCACCGGCCTGAACGCCACGGTCAACTACGGCGGCGGCGACGTCGTCTACGGCATGATCCGCACGAACGTGTGCGCCGAGCCCGGCGACAGCGGCGGCCCGCTCTATTCCGGCAGCCGCGCCATCGGCCTCACCTCCGGCGGCAGCGGCAACTGCTCCTCCGGCGGCACCACCTTCTTCCAGCCGGTCACCGAGGCCCTGAACGCCTACCGCGTCAGCGTCTACTGACCGCACAGCGCACAGCGCACACCGCACAGCGCCACGAGCCCCCGGCCGGATCCCCGGCCGGGGGCTCGACGCCCTGCCCGGAAGCGCCCACATTTGAGAGCATGTGACGGCGCTCGGGCACAGGGCGACTTCGGAGAGCGGGGGCGGATGAGGCGCATCGGAGTGACCGGGCACAGGGACATCCCCGACGAGCTCGACGCCCATGTGCGCGCCGCGATCCGCACCGCCATCCATGCCGCGCTCCGGGGCCACGAGGGACCGCTGGAGGCGCTGTCCAGCCTGGCGGCCGGGGCGGACCAGCTCTTCGCGGACATCGCCCTGGACTGCGGCGCCGAGCTGACCGTCGTCATCCCCAGCGGGGACTACGAGGACGGCTTCGCCGACCCCGACGAGCTGGCGCGCTACCAGGCCTTCCGCAAGCGCGCCACCCGCGAGGTCCGGATGGATTACCCCCGCTCCACGGACGAGGCGTACTACGCGGCCGGGACCTACATCGCCGACCACTGCGACCGGCTGCTCGCCGTCTGGGACGGCCGCCCCGCCCGCGGACTCGGCGGCACCGGCGACATCGTCCGCTACGCCCGAGCCCGTGGGAAGCCGGTGACCGTCATCTGGCGCACGGGCGTCGAGCGGCCCTGACGGTCAGCGCCGGTGCTGGACCAGCCAGTCGGTGTGCTGGGGCGAGACGATGCGCTCGGTCTCGTACACCGCCGCCGCCCACCGGTCCTCGCCGATCACCGTCTCCATGGCGGTGTGCATCGCCGCCAGGTCCTCCTCCACCAGGGAGTGCGCCGCGATCAGCGGCTGGTGGCGGCGGATCTCGCTCCAGGCCACGCACGCGGCCGCCGCGGCCGAAAGGAGCCCGGCCATCACGGCCGAGCCGCCGGCCGAGAACGTCCGCAACACGCCCAGGAACAGCGCCAGGACGGTGAGCACGGAGATGGTCGCGGACCACAGCGTGGTGGCCCGGCGCGACACCACCGTCTTCCTGTGGTACCAGTTCCGCTGCTCGATCAGACGGTCCCTGACGTACGTCTCCTTGCGTACCCGGAAGGGCTTGTCGCGCAGCATCCGCATGGCCGGGGTGATGAGCTCCGCCCGGTCGTCGGCCCTCGCCGAGGCGCGGGGGTCGACCCACCCCACTTTGCGCAGCTCGCCCAGCCCCGCCTCCAGCCGGGACAGGAACTCCCCGTCCGGGTCGGGGAAATCGGCGTCGAAGGGTGCGCCGTGGACGGCGTACCGCCAGCACATGGACTTGATGAACTCGGCGGCGGAGCGGTTCAGTTGCCAATGCGATTTCGCGCGGCGCCTGGAGGCGCGATACATGGCCAGGAGTACGCCCGCGTACGCCAACGCGCTGAGCGCCCCCGCCAGTTGGAACGTATCGCCGATGCGCCAGCCGCCGGGCACCGCCGCCAGACAGGCACCCAGGACGAGCAACCACAGCTGTAAGCGGGTGTCCTGCACCGCTTCCCGCTGCCGGGTGATGGCGATCTCGTCCGCCCGGTGGAACAGCACAGGCAGATCTGCGTTTCGGAAGACCATGCTCTGAAGTGGGCCCTGAAACCCGGTCATGCGCACCCCCGTCTGCGGTTTTGTCTTCACTCTTTCGGTGGAATGGCTCGTTCCGGGTCGGTCGGGGAATACTGGCGCAACGCTTTTGTTTCAAGCCCTTGCGCTGATTTGCTGTAGGTGGGCATGAGAGTAAAGTCGTGCCGCCGACACTGCAACGGTGCGGTTATCCCCAACCGACCCACTCCCCTAGGACGGCCGTCGTGAGCTTTCAGCCCTCAGTAACCTTCGCGGTCGCGAAGAAGAGTCGTGTGCCTCTCGCCGAGATCGATGTGCGAGGAGCGGCAGCCGCCAAGAAGCTCAGCCGCGTTCTGCCCTCGGTGACCGACCGTACCGAGCGCGTCTCGACGTTCAACTCCGCGCTCTAAACTGGCGGAATGACTGGACCCCTGGTCCCATTCCGCGAGATCGTCCTCAAGGTCCACAGCAGGTGTGATCTTGCATGTGACCACTGCTATATCTACGAACACGCTGATCAGAGCTGGCGTACCCGCCCCAAGGCAATCTCTGACCAGGCCATTTCCTGGACAGCTCTGCGACTGGCCGAGCATGCCAAGAAACATGCCCTGCCCTCCGTGTCAGTGATCCTGCACGGAGGGGAGCCTCTGCTGGCAGGGCCCGCGCGCCTCAGGCGCGTCTGCCAGGAGCTGACCACCGCCCTCGCCCCGGTCACCGACCTGGACCTCCGGATCCACACCAACGGCCTCCAGCTCAGCCCCCGCTACCTCGATCTCTTCGACGAGTACGGCGTGAAAGTGGGCATCTCCCTCGACGGCGACAGGACGGCCAACGACCGCCACCGCCGCTTCGCCGACGGCCGCAGCAGCCACCCCCTCGTGCTCAAGGCCGTCGACCTGCTGCACCAGGAGCGCTACCGCCACCTCGACCTCGGCCTGCTCTGCACCATCGACGTGGCCAACGATCCCGTCGCCGTGTACGACGCGCTCACCGCGCTCGCGCCCCCGCGCATCGACTTCCTGCTGCCGCACGCCACCTGGGAAGAGCCCCCGCCGCGCCCGGACGGCTCGCCCACCGCGTACGCCGAGTGGATCCTCGCCGTCTTCGACCGGTGGAACGCCCAGGGCAGGCCCGTGCCCGTACGGCTCTTCGAGTCCGTGCTGTCCACCCTGAACGGCGGCCCCAGCCTCACCGAGTCCCTGGGTCTGGCCCCCACCGACCTCGTGGTCGTGGAGACCGACGGCACCCTCGAACAGGTCGACTCGCTCAAGAGCGCCTATGAAGGCGCCGCCGCCACCGGATTCGACGTATTCGGGCACTCCTTCGACGACGTCGCCGCCCACCCCGGCGTCCGGGCCCGCCAGCTCGGCCTCGACGGCGTGAGCGAGACCTGCCGCCGGTGCCCCGTCGTCCGCTCCTGCGGCGGCGGCCTCTACACCCACCGCTACCGGGCCGAGAACGCCTTCGACAACCCGTCCGTCTACTGTGCCGACCTCGAAGCGCTCGTCCGGGGCATCGAGGACCGCACCGCTGCCGCCACCGCCGCGCCCGCGGTCGCCGACTCCGGCGCGCTCGCCGTCGAACAGCACGACCTGACCCGCGTCCTCCTCGCCGAACTCCACAGCGAGCTCGACGGGCGCGGGGGTGAGCGGTGGGCCGAGGCCTGGGAGTTGGCCGGCACCGTCGAGCAGCGCTCCGACGGGCTCGACGAGGTGCTCGCCCACCCCTACGCGCGCACCTGGCTCCTCGACTGCCTGGACGCGCTGCGGGAAGGGCGCGCCGGGGCGACGGACCTCGCGGGGGAGCTCGCGCGGTACGTGGCCGCGGCCGCCGTACGGGGCCGGGTCGACGTTCCGGTCCGCATCGCCCACCGGGGCGGTGCGCTGCACCTGCCGACCCTCGGGACGGCCGAGGTGGCCGGTCCGGTGGAGGTGCGGGTGACCGGGGACGGGTTCCTGGTGCGGGCGGCCGGGGGCGCCGAGCTGCGCGTGGCACGGCTCCAGGAGGAGAGCGACGGGTGGCGGCCGGTACGGCGGGGGACGAACGGCGTCGCGCTCGACGACCTCGATCCGTACCGGGACCGCTTCGCGGCGCCCGCCACCGGCCGACTCACGCCCGGCGAGGCGGGTGCCTGGAACGGGCGGCTGGAGAGCGCCTGGGCGCTGCTGCGGGACGCCGTACCGGAGCAGGCCGCCGAGGCCGCCGCGAGCCTGACCACCCTGACGCCGGTCACCGGGACCGAACCGTGCGTGGGCCGGCACGGGTACGGGGCGCTCGGACTCCCGCTCCACGAGGAGGAGGGCGCACTCGCCCGGGCCCTGCTGCGCGGTTTCCGGCGGGCCAGGCTGCGGGCGCTGCTCGACGTCGCGGACCTCTACGCGCTGGACGGCTCCTGGACCCACCCCGCGCCCTGGCAGGACGCGCCGGTGCCGGCCTCCGCCCTGCTCGCCGGGGCGTACGAGCGGGCCGGTCTCTCCGGGTACGAGGAAGGGCACGCCGATCATGCGGAAAGGGCGCTCGACCTGCTGGAGAACGCCGCCGAACTCACCGTGAGCGGCAAACTCCTGGTGGCGGAAGTACGCAAGGAACTGTGCCGATCAAGGGAACGGTCCATCATGCTGTCGCGGAGATGACCGAAAAGCAGCGTTGAATGACTGAACGCCGTGGGGGTCGAGCAAAGCCTGCTCCGGAATGATTAATCAGCTCGTATCCTTCTCATCCCGGATGCGAGTGATCACATAGGACGGGGGTCGTGTGCAGGCGTCATCGCAAGCGCGAGCGGCGGACCATCGGCCGTACTTCTTCCTGAGTTATGCGCACACGCCCAGGTACGGAGCGGGCGGCCCCGATCCCGACATGTGGGTCGAGCGGCTCTACCGCGATCTGTGCGGCCATGTGATGGCCATGACCGATCTCCCCGCCGGAGCCTCCGCCGGGTTCATGGACCGGGAGATACGATCCGGTGAGGGCTGGTCGGAACGACTGGGAGAAGTCCTGGCCACCTGTCGGGTCTTCGTCCCCCTCTTCTCGCCCCGTTACTTCGCCAGCGAGATGTGCGGCAAGGAGTGGTACGCCTTCGCCACCCGGGCGATCTACCACCACGCCAAACACAACAAGCCCGCCGAAGCGATCGTGCCCGCCCTGTGGGTACCGGTCCCGCCCGAACAACTCCCCGGCCCCGCCGAGCGGTTGCAGTTCAACCACCGCGACTTCGGCGACCGCTACGTCACCGACGGGCTCTACGGCCTGATCAAACTCCGGATATTCGCCGAGGAATACGAACGGGCCGTATACGAACTCGCCAAACGCATCGTCGCCGTCGCCGACACCGCGGCCATCAGCCCCGGCAGACCCGTCGACTACCGCGCCGCACCCAGCGCCTTCGGCATCCCCGGCCGCGGCCCGAGGCCCCTCCAGGTCACCGTCGCCGCCCCCACCCGCCACGACCTGCCCGAGGGCCGCGACCCCGAGTACTACGGCGACATGCCGCAGGACTGGAACCCGTACCACCCCGACGCCGCCCGGCCGCTCGCCTACGTCACCGAGGACCTGGTCCGCTCGCTCAACTACCAGGCCACCGTCACCTCCTTCGACCACGACGCCGGCCCGCCCGACGCCAAGCAGCCCCCCAGCCGCCCCGAGATCCTGCTCCTCGACCGCTGGGCGCTGAAGGACGAGGAGCGCCGCCAACGGCTCGCCGCCTTCGACGCGGAACACCGCCCCTGGGTGAGCGTCGTCGTCCCCCGCAACCAGATGGACCACCAGACCAGGGCCGCCGACGCCGAGCTGAACCGGACCCTCGAAGAGACCATGCCCATCAAGATGGGCCAGGGCCGCGTCGCGAGCCGCGCCGCCGCCAGAGGCGTACCGAGCATGGAGGCGTTCGGCCAGATCCTGCCCCAGGTGGTGGAAGCGGCAGCACAGCAGTACCTGCGGCACGCCGCCGTCTACCCGCCCGCGGGCGGCCGCCACACCGAGCGGCCACGGCTGCGCGGCCCGATGGCGGGCGAACTTGGCACCACGCACTACATACCCGAGACGCACGAGATCGCGCCCGATGCGGAGGACCTGGATGACAGCCAGTCGTGACGGACGCATCGTCACCTTCTACTCCTACAAGGGTGGTACGGGACGGACGATGGCCCTGGCCAACACGGCCTGGATTCTCGCCGCGAACGGCAAGCGGGTCCTGGCCGTCGACTGGGACCTGGAGGCACCCGGCCTGCACCGCTTCTTCCACCCCTTCCTCGACCCGTCCACCCTCGGCGCCACCACCGGCGTCATCGACCTGATCACCGAGTACGCCTGGGCCGCCACCAGCCCCGTTCAGCGGCCCGACGACTGGCACCGCGACTACGCGCGGATCCAGCCGCACGCCGTCTCCCTCACCCCCGAGGCGCTCGGCTGGGAGTTCCCCGACGGCGGCACCCTCGACTTCGTCTCGGCGGGCAAGCAGAACCGCGAGTACTCGGCGACCGTCTCCACCTTCGACTGGGACAACTTCTACGACCGGCTCGGCGGCGGGCACTTCTTCGACGCGCTGCGCGACGACATGAAGGCCAACTACGACTACGTCCTCATCGACAGCCGCACCGGCCTGAGCGACATCGCCGACATCTGCACCGTCCACCTGCCCGACGCGCTGGTCGACTGCTTCACCCTCAGCGACCAGTCCATGGACGGCGCCGCCGCGGTCGCCCGCCAGATCGACGAGCGGTACGGCGGCCGGGGCATCCGGATCTTTCCCGTACCGATGCGGATCGACGAGGGCGAGAAGGAGAAGGCCGACGCGGGCCGGGCGCTGGCCCGGCTGAAGTTCGACGGCTTCCCCAGCGGTATGACGGGGGAGGAGCTGGCCTCCTACTGGGGGGCCGTGGAGATCCCGTACCGGCCCTACTACGCCTACGAGGAGACCCTCGCGACCTTCGGCGACGACGCCGGGATCGCCAACTCGCTGCTCTCCGCCTTCGAGCGGCTGACCGCCGTCGTCACCGACGGGGACGTCACCGCCATGCCGGCGGTGAACGAGGAGGTACGGCTGCGGATCCGCGACGCCTTCACCCGGCGCCGCCCCGCGCTGCCCGCCGACCTGTTCCTGTCTTACGTCGCCGAGAACCGCATGTGGGCCGACTGGATCGAGTCCGTCCTCACCCGGGCCGGCTTCCGCGTCGTCCCGCGCGACGTCTCCGCCGACCCCGCGACGAGCGGCAGCGACGTGCTCCACGCCGCCGAGAACGCCGCCCGCACCGTCGTCCTGCTGTCCAGCGCCTACCTCAAGTCGGCCCGCGCGGTGGAGGTGTGGGAGCGCGCCGCCGCGGAGGACCCGGGCGGCGGGCGGCGCCACCTGCTGCCGCTGCGCGTCGGGGACGTCCGGCTGACCACCCCGTACATCGACCGCAACCCGGTCGACCTGTTCCGGCTCGACGAGGTGAACGCCACGGCCGCGCTGCTGCGCGCCCTGGACCGGCCCGTCAAGCTCAACGAGGGCGTGCCGCCCGGACCGCGCTTCCCCGGGACCGTGCCGAAGATCTGGAACGCGCCGCCCCGCAACCCCGGCTTCACCGGCCGCTCGATGGTCCTGGAGCGGATGCGCGACCAGCTCGGCGGCGGGATGGCCGTCGTCCTGCCCCAGCCGCAGACCCTGTACGGCCTCGGCGGCGTCGGCAAGACGCAGGTCGCGCTGGAGTACGTGCACCGCTTCATGGCCGACTACGACCTGGTGTGGTGGATGTCCGCCGAGCAGACCGACGACGTGATCGCCGGCCTCGCCGAGCTCGCCGTCCGCCTCGGCGCGCAAGGAGGCGACGACATGGCCACCGCCTGCCAGGAGGCCATCGACCTGCTGCGGCGCGGCGTGCCGACCAACCGCTGGCTGCTCGTCTTCGACAACGCCGACGACCCCGACGCGCTGAAGCGGTTCTTCCCCACCGGCGGGCACATCCTGGTCACCTCCAGGAACCAGACCTGGTCGCAGTACGGCGACGCGCTGCCGGTCGACGTGTTCCTGCGCGAGGAGTCCATCGAGCACCTCCAGCGCCGCGCCAAGGGCCTGAGGACCGAGGACGCCGACAAGGTCGCCGAAGCGGTCGGTGACCTGCCGCTCGCCGTCGAACAGGCGGCGGCCTGGATCGCGGAGACGGCCACCCCGGTCGGCGCCTACCTGGAACAGCTCCAGGAGGCCGCCGCGCGCACCCTCGCGCTCAACCAGCCGGCCGGCTACCCCGAGCCGGTCGCCGCGACCTGGAACGTCTCCATCGCACGGCTCAAGGAACGCTCACCGGCCGCCGTGCGGCTGCTCCAGCTGTGCGCGTTCTTCGCACCCGAACCCATCCACGCCAACCTGCTCTACAGCAAGGAGATGATCGAGGCCCTCAAGCCGTACGACGCCTCCCTCCAGGAGAAGCTGGTGCTGGGCCGGGTGATCCGGGAGATCGGACGGTTCGCCCTGGCCAAGGTCGACCAGGTGTCCAACTCCATCCAGGTGCACCGGCTGGTGCAGGCCGTCATCCGGGCCCAGCTGTCCGAGCAGGAGCAGCGGGACGCCCGGCACGCCGTCCACCGGATCCTCGCCGGGGCCCGGCCGGACGACGACGAGCCCATCGACAACCCCGAGACCTGGCCCCGGTTCGCCACCATCTGGCCGCACCTGGGCACCTCCGAGGCCCGCTACTGCAAGGAGCCGGAGACCCGCCGGCTGCTCATCGACCGCGTCCGCTACCTCTGGAAGCGCGGCGACTGGCAGACCGCCGGCGCGCTGGCGGAGGACCTGCGCGACGCCTGGCGCGAGATGCTCGGCAACGACGACCTCCAGTACCTCTACCTGCGCTTCCACCTCTCCAACATCCTCCGCTCCCAGGGCCGTTACGTGGAGGCGCGGGAGCTGGACGAGGTCACCCTGGAGCGGCAGCGCGCCGTCCTCGGCCGGTCCCACCCGCACACGTACATGACCACCTCCAGCCTCGCCATGGACCTCGGCGCGCTCGGCCAGTACGGCAGGGCGATGGAGCTGGCCACCGAGGCCCACGAGGGCTTCAGCCAGATCTTCCACGACTCCCACCCCCGCACCCTGGCCGCCGCGAACAACCTGGCGCTCAACCTCCGCATGGTCGGCCAGTACTCCCGGGCCCGCGAGATCGACCAGGAGGTCTTCGACCGGCGCACCGAAGTGCTCGGCCCCGAGCACCCGTACACCCTCTCCTCGGCCACCTCACTCGCCCGCGACCTGCGCGAGGTCGGACGGTACGAGGACTCCGTGACGCTGCTCTCCCGTACGTACGACAGTTACAAGGAGACCCTGGGCCGGGCCTTCCCCGGCACCCTCGCCGCGGGCAAGAGCCTCGCCGTGTCGCTGCGGAGGGCGGGCAGAATGGAGGACGCGCGGCGGCTGACCACGGCCACCCGCAACCGGTACCGCGCCAAGTACACGTACGCGCACCCCGACTCGCTGGCCTGCGACCTGAACCTGGCGGCCGACCTGTTCGCGGCCGGGGAGCCGGTGGCCGCCCGCGACCTGGCGCAGGAGGTCGTCGACCAGTACCGGGAGGTGCCGGGGGAGCGGCACCCCTACACGCTGGCCGCCCTCAACAACCTGGGCATCTACCAGTGGGGCTGCGGGGCGCCCGAGACCGCCGAGCAGCTGCTCCAGGCCGCCCTCACGGTCATGCGGGAGGTCCTGGGCGAGCGGCATCCGCACGCCCTGTTCTGCACGGTGAACCTCGCCAACGCCAAGGCCGACCTGGGCGAGCTGGACGAGGCGCTGCGGATCGAGCAGCGCACCGTGCGGGCGCTGCGCGAGGTGCTGGGCGGCCACCACCCGGAGGTGCTGGGCGTCGCCTCCAACCTGGCGGTCACGCTCGGCGCGCTGGGCCGCAAGGACGAGGCGGCCCAGCTGCGGACGGAGACCGCCGACGAACTCGCCCGGCAACTGGGCGACGACCACGCGCTCGCCCGCCTGGCGCGGGACGAGCGCAGGGTGCACCGGGACCTGGAGCCGCTCGCGGTGTGACGGCCCGGCCGAAGGGTCAGTCCGTGTCCAGCAGCCAGGTGAGCACGCGGGGCAGGGCGTGCAGGGCGTCGAAGTGCGCGGCGGCCGGTTCCAGGACGGCCGTCGCGCCCGGGATGCGCTCGGCGAGCCACCGCGAGTGGCCGACCGGCGAGAAGACGTCCTGCTCGCCGTGCCACAGCAGCACCTCGCCCGGGATGTCGGCCGGATCGAACCCCCAGGGGCTGCAGAAGGCCAGCGCGTCGTCGATCCAGCCGTACGCCGAGGTGCGCAGCGCCTCCTGGTAGTTGCGCAACAGCATGGACCGTACGCCCGCGTCCGAGACGACCATCCGGTCCGAGGCGGTCAGCTCCCGGCGCAGGTCGTCCAGGAGCCGGACCGGGTCCTTGCGGATCGCGTCGGCGCGGGGCGTGAGGCGGGCGGCGACGCCGTCGGGGTCGAGGGTCGCGTGGGTGTACTCCGTGACGTTCGAGGCGGCCATGCCCTCGAACCAGTCCAGTCCGTCCGCGTCCCTGGGCGCCAGCGTCACCAGCGCGGCGGTACGGGTCACCCGGTGCGGCAGCAGGGCCGCACAGGCCAGCGCGTGCGGGGCGCCGCCGGAGCGGCCCACCACCGCGAACCGCTCCAGGCCGAGCGCGTCCGCGATGTCCGCCACGTCCGCGGCCACATCGGCGACGCTGCGCCCCGCCAGACGGTCCGAACCGCCGTAGCCGGGACGGTCGTACGCGATCAGTTGCATGCCGCGCTGGTAGAGCACCATGCCCCGCGGGGCCGGTCCCAGTCTGCTGCCGGGCGTGCCGTGCAGCAGGAAGACCGGACGGCCCTGTGGGTCCCCCAGGCGTTCCACCATCAGATGCCGGCCGTCCGCCGCGCGCACCCGACGTCGCAAGCCCCCCGCCTCCTTCACCGTGTCCGTCGATGATTACCCATCAGGGTGCCTTTACGGGGTGTCTTTGTCGCCTGTAGGGACACGGTCGGTATTCGCAAACGGAACCGGCGCGCGGGGGCGGGAGTAGTGGGAGCGCCGGGGGCGCGGAGTGAAGGTCGCGTGCGCGTCCTGAAGTCGACCTTGTGTGCTACCGGTTGGTATCGGGATAGTGGGCTGACCATCCTCCGCGTCAGGGCGCCCCACGTGCCCGGATGCGGCCCCCCACAGGAGAGGTCGACGTTGTGAAGCACCGACGCATACCCAAAAGGCGTGCGGCGATCGCCGGTGGAGCCGCTGTCGCTCTGCTCGGAGCGGGAGTCACCTTCCAGACTGCGAACGCCAGTGAGGAAGCACCCCGGTTCACCGTGAAGACCCTGTCGGCGCCCGCGGCGGGAACCCTCGCCGCGACGCTCGACAAGGCACTCGGCGGTGACGCGGCAGGCTCGTACTACGACGCGAAGTCCAAGGCCCTCGTGGTCAACGTGGTGGACGAGGCGGCGGCCGAGTCCGTACGCGAGGCCGGCGGAAAGGCCAGACTCGTCGAACACACGCTGGCGGAGCTGACGGGCGCCCGGCAGACGCTGAAGAGCCGGGCGACCATACCCGGCACGTCCTGGGCCGTCGACCCGGTGAGCAACAAGGTCGTCGTCACGGCCGACCGCACGGTCGAGGGCGCGAACTGGGAGAAGCTCAACCAGGTCGTGAAGGGGCTCGGTTCCAAGGCGCAACTGAAGCGTACGGCCGGGGAGTTCAAGCCGTTCCTCGCGGGCGGTGACGCCATCCACGCCGGTGGCGGGCGCTGCTCCCTCGGGTTCAACGTGGTCAAGGACGGCCGGCCGCACTTCATCACGGCCGGTCACTGCGGCGAGTCGGGCAGCGAGTGGTCCGGCTCCCAGGGCGGGGCGGCGATCGGCACCATGGTCGACTCGCAGTTCCCCGGCAACGACTTCGCGCTGGTCGAGTACGCCGGTGACACCGCGCACCCGAGCGAGGTGAACCTCTACAACGGAAGCAGCCAGGCGATCACCAAGGCGGCCGAGGCGACCGTCGGTATGAAGGTCACCCGCAGCGGCTCGACCACCCAGGTCCACGAGGGCGAGGTCACCGGCCTGAACGCCACCGTGAACTACGGCAGCGGGCAGGTCGTCGAGGGGCTCATCCAGACCAATGTCTGCGCCGAGCCCGGCGACAGCGGCGGCTCCCTCTTCTCGGGCGACGCGGCGGTCGGCCTGACCTCGGGCGGCAGCGGTGACTGCTCCTCGGGCGGTGAGACGTTCTTCCAGCCGGTCACGGAGGCGCTGAGCACCTTCGGGGCGCAGATCGGCTGACGTACGGCAGGACGCGCGTACGGGCCCCGGGCCGGCGGGACAACCGCCGGCCCGGGGCCCCGGTTCATGTGGCGTCCGCGCCGACCGCCTTGCCGCCGTCCCGGTCCGTCCGCTTGCGGACCGCGGACATCACCAGGGTGAGCACGGCGCCGACGACCGCCCAGACGGCGAGCACCTGCATCGCTCCGGAGAGCGCGTTGCCCTTGAAGTACGCGATCGAACGGGCGGCCCAGGTGCCCGCGCCCGGTGGCAGGGCCGGGCCGATGGCCCGCCAGAAGTCGGGCAGCATCGGGGCGGGGAAGGCGCCGCCCGCGCTCGGGTTGCCCGCGATCACGATCAGCAGGACCGCCAGGCCGATGCCGACGATCCCGGTGAGCGCCTGGAGCGCGAGCGTGACCGCGCCGACCGAGAAGACCACCAGGGCGCCCAGGCCCCACAGGGCGGCCACGCTGCCGGGCAGGGCGCCGAGGACCGGGCCGACGATGACCGCGCCGCCGAGGCCCCCGAGGAGCGCGGAGAGCGCCAGGACGACGAGCCGGATGACGGCGCGCTGCGGGTTGGCGGGCCGGGAGCCCGCGCTGATCGCCAGGATCGAGGCCAGGAGGTAGCCGCCCACGCACCACCCCACCACCAGGTAGAACGCGGACAGCCCGTCGAAGTCCTCGGGGGAGGCGGGGGCCACGTCCACCGTCCGTACCGTGCGGCGCTGCGGCCTCTCGACCTCGGTGGTGATCGCTTCCAGGGCGTTGACGAGGACGGTCCCGCCGCCGGAGGCGACCAGGAGGGTGTCGGTCGTACCCCTGGGGTCGATGATCAGGGCGCCGTCGATCTCCCGGTCCATGATCTGCCGCCGGGCCTCCTCCCGGTCGGCGAGCACCCTCGGGTCGAGCGGGTCGCCGGGCAGTTTCGCCAGCCGGCCGGCGGCCTGGGCGGCGGCCGCCCCGGGTGCCACCACGCCGAAGGGCACGTCCGTGGGTTTCGGTTTGTGCAGCGCGCCCACATAGGAGGCGATGAACAGCAGCTGCAGGGCGAGCACACCGATGACGAGCAGCGCGGCCCGGGGCGTGACGGCGTTCCTGACTTCGGCGGCGAGCTTCATGTCCCCACGCTCCGGGGCGCGCCTCATTCGCGCAGGTGGGGCGGGCCGAATGGCGGATTCGATTCGTGTCGTACGAATGTTCGAAATTGGTCTATGGTGGAAGCGGGGGAGGTGAGACCGGATTGATCCAGGAGGTGCGGGTGCCAGGGTTCACGCATCTGCACACCGTTTCGGGCTTCTCCCTGCGCTATGGGGCCTCGCACCCGGAGCGGCTGGCGGCGCGCGCCGCCGAGCGCGGCATGGACGCCGTCGCCCTGACCGACCGCGACACCGTCGCGGGCGCGGTCCGCTTCGCCGCGGCCTGTGCCAAGGAGGGCGTCCGGCCGGTCTTCGGTGTCGACCTCGCGATCGACGGCCCGGTCCGGGAGGAGGACTCGCGTACCGAGCGGCGCCGTACCCCCGTGCGCGGCGGCGCCTTCGTCGACGAGTCCGCGCCCCGCGCGGTCTTCCTCGCCCGCTCCCGGGAGGGCTGGGCCACCCTGTGCCGGCTGATCACCGCCGCGCACGCGGAAGGAACCGGCCCCACGGCGGAACGAGCCGCCGGGGACGGTGCCGGACGTGTCGCCGAGCAGGTGACCGGACGCGCTGCCGGGCCCGCCTCCCGGCACGGCGCCGGACGCGCCGCCGGGCGGCCCGCCGGACACGGCGCCCGGAACGGCAGCCCCCTGCTCCCCTGGGCGGAGAACCACGGCGACGGCGTGACCGTGCTCCTCGGGCCCGACTCCGAGATCGGCCGCGCCCTCGCCGCCGGCCGCCCCGACCGCGCCGCCCGGCTCCTCGCCCCCTGGTGCGACGCCCACGGCGACGCCCTGCGCCTGGAGGTCGTCCACCACGGGCGCACCGGCACCGGCCCCGGCTCGCTGCGGCACGCCGCCCGCACCCTCGGGTTCGCCGCCGAGCAGGGCGTACGCGCCGTGCTCACCAACGCCGTGCGGTACGCCGACCCCGGCCAGGGCCCGGTCGCCGACGTCCTCGACGCGGCCCGCCGCCTGGTGCCCATCGACCCGCGCAAGGGCCTCGACAGCGGTGAGCGCTGGCTCAAGGACCCGGCCGCGATGGCGGCCACCGCCGAGCTGGTCGCGGACGCCGCCGGGTTCCGCCGCGACACCGCGCACCGGCTCCTCGCCATGACCGAGGAGACCGCCGCCGGGTGCCTGGTCGACCCCGAGGACGACCTGGGCATCGGCTCCGTCCACTTCCCCGAGGCGCACCTGGTCGGCGCCGGCCGGCGCACCGCCGAGCGGGTGCTGCGCTCGCGCTGCGCCGCCGGGATGGTGCTGCGCGGCCACGACCGGAAGCGGGCGTACTGGAACCGGCTGGAGGACGAGCTGCGCACCATCGAACGGCTCGGCTTCGCCTCGTACTTCCTCACCGTCGCCCAGGTCGTCGACGACACCCGCGAGATGGGCATCCGGGTGGCCGCCCGCGGCTCCGGCGCCGGGTCCCTGGTCAACCACCTGCTCGGCATCGCCCACGCCGACCCGGTCGAGCAGGGCCTGCTGATGGAGCGTTTCCTGTCGGTGCGGCGGCCCGTGCTGCCCGACATCGACATCGACGTGGAGTCCGCCCGCCGCCTGGAGGTCTACCGCGCCATCCTCGGCCGCTTCGGCCCCGAGCGCGTGGCCGCCGTCGCCATGCCCGAGACCTACCGGGTGCGCCACGCCGTACGGGACGTGGGCGCCGCCCTGTCGATGGACCCGGCCGACATCGACCGGATCGCCAAGGCCTTCCCCCACATCCGCGCCCGGGACGCCCGCGCCGCGCTGGACGAGCTGCCCGAGCTGCGCGCGCTCGCCGGCGAGAAGGAGAAGTACGGGCGGCTGTGGGAGCTGGTCGAGGCGCTGGACGCGCTGCCGCGCGGCGTCGCCATGCACCCGTGCGGGGTGCTGCTCTCGGACTCCTCGCTGCCACGGCGCACCCCGGTGGTGCCGACCAGCGGCGAGAGCTTCCCGATGTCCCAGTTCGACAAGGACGACGTGGAGGAGCTCGGGCTGCTCAAGCTCGACGTCCTCGGTGTGCGGATGCAGTCGGCGATGGCGCACGCGGTCGCCGAGATCGAGCGGGCGAGCGGCGAGGTGGTCGACATCGACGACCCGCGGCAGGTGCGGCCCGGCGACCCGGCCACGTACCGGCTGATCAAGTCCGCCGAGACGCTCGGCTGCTTCCAGATCGAGTCGCCGGGCCAGCGCGACCTGGTCGGGCGGCTCCAGCCGGCCACCTTCCACGACCTGGTCGTCGACATCTCCCTCTTCCGGCCGGGTCCGGTCGCGGCCGACATGGTGCGGCCGTTCATCGAGGCCCGGCACGGGCGGGCGCCCGTCCGCTACCCGCATCCCGACCTGGAGGACGCGCTGAGGGAGACGTACGGAGTCGTCGTCTTCCACGAGCAGATCATCAAGATCATCGACATCATGACCGGCTGCGGCCGCGAGGAGGCCGACGCGGTGCGGCGCGGGCTGTCCGATCCCGAGTCGCAAGGGCGGATCAAGGCCTGGTTCGCGCAGCATGCGAGGGCGAAGGGGTACGCGGACGACGTGGTCGCCCGGACCTGGGAGATCGTCGAAGCCTTCGGCAGTTACGGTTTCTGCAAGGCGCACGCGGTGGCCTTCGCCGTACCGACGTATCAGTCCGCGTGGCTGAAGGCGCATTACCCGGCCGCCTTCTATGCCGGGTTGCTCACGCATGATCCCGGTATGTACCCCAAGCGACTGCTCCTGGCGGACGCGCGGCGGCGCGGGGTGCCGGTGCTTCCGGTGGATGTGAACCGGTCGGCGGTCGCACACAGGATCGAACTGGTGTCCGGTTCTCTGGGGAAGTGGGGCCTGCGGCTGGCGCTTTCCGACGTGCACGGCATGAGTGAGGCGGAGGCGGCGCGGATCGAGGCCGGCCGGCCGTACGCCTCGCTGCTGGACTTCTGGGAGCGGGCCCGGCCCAGCCGCCCCGTCGCCGAACGGCTCGCCCAGGTAGGGGCGTTGGACGCGTTCGGCGGCAACCGGCGCGACCTGCTGCTGCACCTCGCCGAACTCCACCGCCTCCAGCGGGGCTCCGGCTCGTACGGCGACCAGCTCCCGCTCGCGGGCGGCCGGAAGTCCGCGCCCATCGGCCTGCCGGACCTCAACGAGGCCGAACGGCTCAGCGCCGAGCTGGGCGTGCTGTCCATGGACGCCTCACGCAACCTGATGACCGATCACCACGCCTTCCTCGCCGAGCTCGGCGTGGTTTCCGCGCAGCAACTGCGGGCGGCACCGCACGGACAGACCGTCCTGGTCGCGGGCGCCAAGGCGGCCACCCAGACGCCGCCCGTCCGGTCCGGCAAGCGCGTCATCTTCACCACCCTCGACGACGGCACCGGCCTGGTCGACCTGGCCTTCTTCGACGACAGCCACGAGCGGTGCGCGCACACCGTCTTCCACTCCTGGCTGCTGCTCGTACGGGGTGTGGTGCAGCGGCGCGGCCCGCGCAGCCTCAGCGTGGTCGGTTCGGCAGCCTGGAACCTCGCCGAACTGGTGGAACTGCGGCGCGAGGGCGGCCTGGACGCGGTGGCGGCGCGGCTGGCCGAGCCGACGGCCGGTTCGCCGTCCGACAGCGGGCGGCGGATCACGATGCCCACCGGGTACGAGATGAACCCCTGGGCGGACCTGCGCCCGGCGGGTGAAGGAACGACGGTACCGAAGAAGCTGTGGCACCAGAGTCAGGGGAGCGCGGGATGATCCTCTACGTACGATTCCGGCTGGAGCCGATGTTCGAGGCTCTGCTTCCGCAACTGGTGGGCATGCTCGGCCAGTTCACGCCCGTCGTCGAGGCGGCCCAACCCGACGCCGCGCTCGCCGATGTGCGCGGCGCCGTGCGGTACTTCGGGCGCGGCCCCGCCGAACTGGCCGCCGTGATCCGGGTCCGGGCGCTCGCCCTGTACGGCGTGGACTGCGTCATCGGGGCCGGCCCCAACCCGATGCTCGCCCGTATGGCGGCGCGGGACGCGGCTCCGGGGACGACCCTGGTGGTGGAGGACACGGAGGCGTTCCTGCGGGACAAGCCGGTCGCCGCTCTGTACGGGGTCGGCCCGGCCACCGCCCGGACGCTCTGCTCGTACGGGCTCGACTCCATCGGGCGCGTCGCCGCCGCGCCGCTCTCCGTGCTCCAGCGGATCGTGGGCGCGCGGGCGGGCCGCGAGCTGTGGGAGCGGGCGCGGGGCATCGACCGTACGGCGGTCGTCCCCAACGCCGCGTCCCGGTCGGTCGCCGCCGAACGGGCCTTCGACCGCGACGAGCTGGACCGGGACCGGCACCGGCGGGCCCTGCTGTCGCTCGCCGGGGAGCTGGGCGCGCGGATGCGCGGCGAGGAGCAGGTGTGCCGCTCGCTGACGCTGACCGTGCGGTACGCCGACCGGACCGCCACCCTCCGCACCCGCACCCTGCGTGAGCCGACCGCCCACACGGCCGCGCTGGCCGACACCGCGTACGCGATGCACGAGGCGCTCGGACTCCAGCGCGCCCGGGTGCGCTCCATCGGGCTGCGTGCCGAGGGCCTGATGCCCGCCGAGAAGGCCGCGCACCAGCTCTCCCTCGACCCGGCCGACGACAAGGCGCGGCGGATCGAGGCGGTGGCGGACCAGGCGCGGGCGAGGTTCGGGCCGGGCGCGATCGTGCCGGGGTCGCTGGCCGCCTAGGGGCCCTAGAGGCCGGCCTTGGCGAAGTAGTGGTCGAGGTGCGCCGGGTCCTGGGTGGCCAGGCCGATGTGGCCGTCGGGGCGGACCAGGAACAGTCCCGCGCCGAGTGCCTCCGCCGCCGAGCCGCCGGTCACCCGGTGCGTGACCACGGCCGGCGGTACCCGGGGCGGTGTGCGGTCCACCGCCAGCAGGGTGAAGTGCGGGCCCCGCAGCAGCTCGTGGAGCCGCCGTGAGCCGTTGTTCTCCGTGACGCACGGCAGGTCGGGGGCGCGGTCACCGGCCTGGACGGCCGTGTCGGACAGCCGCTCCCGGGTCTCGGTGCTCAGGGGGCTGTCGCGGTAGTGGACCGACAGCAGGTGGGTGAGGCGGCCGCGGTGACGCGCCTTCTCGCTGCCTCCTTCCGGACTGCGGCCCGTCCGGTAGAGCCGGGAGCTGACTTCCAGGACGTGGGCGGCGGCGGGGCGGCGCTCGGCCTCGTAGCTGTCGAGCAGGGCGTCCGGGGCGTGGTGGCGTACGACCTGTCCCAGCTTCCAGCCCAGGTTGTAGGCGTCCTGGACACTGATGTTCAGTCCCTGCCCGCCGCCCGGCGGGTGGGCGTGCGCGGCATCCCCCGCGAGGAAGACCCGGCCGTCGCGGAACCGCTCGGCCAGCGCGGTACGGGGCTCGTAGTACGAATGCCACAGCACGTCGGTGACGGCGTCGGCGGGCAGATGGGTCCGGGTGGCAAGCAGCGTCCGCACCGCTTCCGGTGTGAGGTCACGCTCCTCGCCGTCGGCGCGGGCGTTCAGCTGGAACTCGTCCGTGCCCGGCAGCGGGCACAGCAGCAGGCTGCCCACGCCCCGGTGGTCCGGGTCGTCCAGCCAGATGTGCCAGTGGTCGCGGTCCAGGCCCCGGACGCGTACGTCCGCGACCACGGCCGGGTGCAGATCGCCCTCCTCGCCCTTCATGGCGATGCCCAGCGCCTCGCGCACGGTGCTGTGCCCGCCGTCGCACCCGACCAGGTACGGCACGGTCAGCGTCCGGCGGCTGCCGTCGGCGTGCGCCAGCTCGGCCAGCACGTGCCGGTCCGTCTGGTGCAGGGACGCGAGCCGGGTTCCGCACTCCACGGCCCCGCCCAGGGCCAGGAGCCGGTCGCGGAGGATCTCCTGCGTACGCCACTGGGGGACCAGCCACGGCTCCGGGTACCGGGACGCCGGGGCCTCGGGGTCCTGTTCCAGGAGCCGCCACGTGCCCTCCCGCCGGCCGTCCCGCCAGGTCTGCATGGGCGGGAACGGCCCTCCCTCCGCCCGGAGGGCGTCCATGACGCCGAGGTCGTCGAGAGCCTCCTGGGTGCGCGGCTGGAGGCTCTTGCCGCGCGAGCCGCCGAAGAGCTGCTCACCCGCCTCGATGACGTGGGTGCGTACGCCACGGCGGGCCAGGTCGCAGGCGAGGGCGAGCCCGGTCGGGCCGGCGCCGACGACCAGGACGTCCACGGCGCCGTGAACCGGTGCTCCTCGATACGCGTCGGCGGGCATCTCTCACCGCTTTCTGCCGTCGGTCACGGCTCTGGAGTGCAAGGAACGATCACCTGCCGCAAGATGCGGCATATGCGTAATATGCCCATGAAACGTGCGGTCTCTTCGCCGGAGCGCCCACATCCCCCCACATGGCCGGACACCGTGACCTGCCCCTTCGACTTCAGCGACGCCCTGGACTTCGATCCGCTGCTCGCCGACCTCATGGCGAAGGGCCCGGTGAGCCGGATCCGGCTGCCCTACGGCGATGCGGAGGCCTGGCTGGTCACGAGCTTCGACGGCGTACGGCAGGTGACCACCGACCCGAGGTTCAGCCGCGCGGCCATCGTCGGCCGGGACTATCCGCGGCTGACACCGGAGCCGATCGTCTCGCCGGAGTCGGTCAATGTGCTGGACCCGCCGCACAGCGGCCGCCTGCGCCGCGCCGCCGCGCGGGCGTTCACCACGAAGCGGGTGCGGCGCATGACGCCGGCCATCGAGCGGGTCGCCCGTCAACTGCTGGACGAGATGGCCGAACACGGCCCGCCGGCGGACCTGGCCCACCACCTGTCCACCCGGCTGCCGCACCACACCATCTGCGAACTGCTGGGCGTCGCCCCGGCCGACCGGCCCGTACTGCTGCGCCGTACGCACGAGATGCTGGCCACGGCGCCCGAGGCGCGGCGGACGGCGGCCGACGCCAAGCGGTACTTGCGCGACTACTTCGCCGGCCTGGTCGTGGAGCGGCGGCGGGCGCCGGGGGACGACCTCGTCAGCGCCATGGCCACCGCCGCCGCCGATGACGGCGAGAAGCCGTTGAGCGACGAGGAGTTGGCGGTACTCGCGGTGACGCTCATCCTGAGCGGGAACGACACCGCGACCTGCCAGATCAGCAACATCGTCTACACCCTGCTCACCCGCCCCGGCCAGTGGGCCGCGCTGGTGCGCGATCCGGGCCGGCTGTCCGGGGTGCTGGACGAGCTGCTGCGCTTCATCCCGTTCCGCAAGGGCGTCGGCATCCCGCGCATCGCGCTGGAGGACGTGGACGTGCAGGGGGTCACCATCGGCGCGGGCGACTTCGTCCATGTGTCGTACCTGGCGGCCAACCGGGACCCCGCGGTCTTCCGCGACCCCCATGTGCTGGACCCGGACCGGCCGGCCCACCCCCATATGACCTTCGGCTGGGGCGGCCACCACTGCGTCGCCGCGCCCCTGGCGCTGGCGGAGCTGCGCGTGGCCGTCGGCACCCTGCTCGCACGCTTCCCCGGGCTGCGGCTGGCGGTGCCGGCACGGGAGGTGGTGTGGGACACCGAGACGATCCGGCGCTTTCCACTGCGGCTGCCGGTGCGGTGGTAGGCCGTCACTTTTTGCCGACGCTTTTTACCGACGCGTAACTTCCCTGCTGCGCCTACCCGTGCGTAGCTTGGCATGAGCACGGCATACCTGTCGTGCACCCCCACCAGTGGTCCGGGCCACAGGGCGTACCGCCACCGCCCCATCCCCATTCCTTGAGCCGCAAGGAGACCACTCGATGCTGCCCTTACGTATACGGCGTGCGCTCAGAGCGTCGGCCGTCCTGCTGCTGGCCGTCGCCGCCACCCTCGCCCCCGCCTCCGCCGCCCAGGCCCAGGGCCCCAGCAGCGGCTGGAACGACTACACCTGCAGGCCGTCCTCCGCCCATCCCCGCCCGGTCGTCCTCGTCCACGGCACCTTCGGCAACTCCGTCGACAACTGGCTCGCCCTCGCCCCCTACCTGGTCAAGCGGGGCTACTGCGTCTTCTCCCTCGACTACGGCCAGTTGCCCGGCGTGCCCTTCTTCCACGGCCTCGGCCCTGTCGAGAAGTCCGCCGAACAGCTCGACGCGTACGTCGACAAGGTCCTCGCCGCCACCGGAGCGGCCGAGGCCGACCTCGTCGGCCACTCGCAGGGCGGCATGATGCCCCGCCACTACCTGAAGTTCCTCGGTGGCGCCGACAAGGTGAACGCCCTCGTCGGCCTCGCCCCCGACAACCACGGCACCACGCTCCTCGGCCTCACCAAGCTGCTGCCGTACTTCCCCGGCGCGGCCGACCTGCTGAACGAGAAGACCCCGGGACTCGCCGACCAGGTCGCCGGCTCCCCGTTCCTCACCAAGCTCAACGAGGGCGGCGACACCGTCCCGGGTGTCCGCTACACCGTCATCGCCACCAAGTACGACGAGGTCGTCACCCCGTACCGCTCCCAGTTCCTCGACGGACCGAATGTCCGCAACGTGCTCCTCCAGGACCTGTGCCCGGTGGACTTCTCCGCCCACGTGGCGATAGGCCTGCTCGACCGGATCGCGTACCACGAGGTCGTGAACGCGCTCGACCCGGCGCACGCGACGCCCACCACGTGCGCGTCGGTCGTCCCCTGACACGAGCGGGGGCCCGCCGCACAGGCGGGCCCCCGCTCGTGGGATGTCAGCGGGTGGACTTGCGGCGCGTGGTGGCGAACAGCACCGCCGCACCGGTCGCCAGGACCGCCGCGCCACCGACCGCGAGGTACGGGGTGGTGCCACTTCCGCCGGTCTCGGCCAGGTTCTCCTCACTCGCAGCGGCGACGGGCGACGGGGTGCCGGCACCGTTGGCCTGGAGGGTGTCGGCCTCCGCGGCCGTGGGAGCCGGCGCGGAGGGCGAGGCAGGAGCGGAAGCCGAAGAGGGACCGGACGGCTCCGCGGAGGTGCCGTGGCCGGCATCGTCGCCGTGGTCGTCGCCACCGTGTCCGCCGTGGTCGACCGTCGACTGGTCCGCGCCCTGCTCGATCTGCTCGTCGGAGGGCGCCGACGCGGTCGGGGCCGGGGCGCCGCCCGCCTGGCCGTCGTCCTCGCCGAACACCACGTCGGAGCAGGTGTAGAACGCCTCGGGCGAGTCGGAGCGCTGCCAGATCGAATACACCAGGTGGCGGCCGGACTTGGCCGGGACGGTGCCGTCGAAGACGTACGCGCCGTTCTCCAGGCGGGGGTTGGTGACCTTGGCGAAGGGCTTCGCCTCCAGGTCGGACCACTTCAGCGGCTTGGACGGGTCGTAGCCGTCCTTGGTGATGTACAGCTCGAAGGAGCCCTTGTGCGGGGCGGTCGCCTTGTAGCGGAAGGTGTGCTTGCCGGCGGCCAGCTCGGACGACGGCCAGTCACCGCGGGGCAGGTCGAGCCCCTTGTACTTGTCGCGGTTCGCGCTGCACAGCTTGCCGTCCGGGATCAGCCGCTTGTGGTTGCCGGCCGCGTTGGCGATGTTGACCTCGTTCCAGTCGTAGAACGCCTGCGGCCCGCTCGCCGCGAGCGCCGCCTTGCACGCCGCCGAGTCCGGGCTCTCCGGCCCCTCCGCGTAGCAGGCGGACACCCGGCTGACCGGATCGGTCATCGTGCCGTGCGCGGCGGCGGGTGACGCGGCCAGCCCGGCGAGCGCGAGCGGCGCGATGCCCAGGGCGACGGCGGCGGCTGCCGTGCTGCGGCGGCGAGAAGTCATGGTGGCGTTCTCCTTCGACGGGAAAGCGGCGTGTGGGGGGTTACGGGGCCGGAACCCGGACGGGCGGCGCAGCCCCCCGGCTTCGGCACCGACGGTCCGGACCAGCCCCGGTGATCAGCAAGCTAGCCCCTCCAAGGGCCGAAATCGCCTGCTGGGAGCGGCTGATGACGATCCTTATGCTCCGCTTAAGGCGACGCTAAGAGGAGGCTCAGGTAGATGCTCTTCGTGGGGTCGCCCGCCCCTGGCAGCACGGTGTTCGCCGTCCGCCGTAGTCCGCCGGCGTCCGCCAGATGCCGTGGTTGGTGGCTCCCTGCATGGCCCCCATGGGGAGCCACCAACCGGTTCTGCCTGACTCCTTGGAGCGACCTGACACGCACGTGCCGTCCGCGTGCGGTCGACACGTGTTGTGTAAGTTCGCCCGGACAGCCAGTGCAAACGACCGGGTACTTCCTGCCGTGCCGCCTGAGACCGCCCGCGTCCTCCTGGTTGGTATCAGCCGTGGATGTCAGCCGCCGGTCACCACCAGGACCGCTTCTTCTTCCGAAGCTCCTGCTTCTTCGCCTCGGCTTCCTTCCGGGTCAGCCGCACCGGCGGCGTCGACTCCACCGACGGACAGGCCA
>NZ_JBEPEL010000023.1:0-83782 GCF_040300825.1 Streptomyces sp. NPDC000229 | reverse complement strand
GCTGTGGGACCACCCGGCGGATACGTCCGGCAGGGACGAAAACTAGGTGCGACTCAAGCCCTTTTGGCGTGTCCGCAGATGGATGACCAGTGCGCGGAGCTGTAGGCGTTCGCGCTCAGTGGCGGGTCGGACGGCACTCCAACTGACTTCCCACGGCTGACCCCCGGGACGAACGAGATAGAACCGCGAACCGCGAATGTCGTGTACCCGCGCGGGCATCTCTCGCCGGGTGTCAAACACAATGGAACCGACTTTCAGCCGATGCGGATTGGTGTCCGGCAGCACGCGCACCATCACAACCCCCAGCGACTGTTGGCTTGGGCAACGCGGGCACTCATAGCGTCCGACTGGTAGGCAGGTTCAAGGTCATGGGGCTCCGCTTCCCACTCCTTGCCCCCGTTCAGCGGGCGCAGTTGGTAGTACGGCCCGACGTGCCCCATGACACGCCCCACACGCCCCGTACGGGTGTCTCTCGCTGTCTCGCCCGGCTCCCACTGCGGCGGGTGCTCACGGGGCGTCTCAGTGGCGCTCACAGCCCCTCCCTGAGCCCGGCCTCAATCGCCTTGAGTGTGTCGCGCGAAACGTGGTCGGCGTAACCGGTCCTCGGCACCGATTCCGGGGCCAGTCGCCAGAAGCCGCCAGACTCGATCAGCGCGGCGAGTTCCTCGGCGTAGTTGTAAGGGGAAGCGGGCTTCTGATCCATCGTCGGGGGTCCTTCGCTGCGACGTCCGTCCCGGAATGATCTACATGGCGCTCTGTGACCCTGTGATGGTCTCGCCCTGGCACCCTGTCACCTAGTGGCACGGCTAGGGGCAAGTAGGCCCCGAACAAGGGTTCTTGGGCTGACTGTGGGCAGCCATAGGGGCAAGATGGACCTATGGCCATCGGGGTATTGATCAGAGACCTACGCGAGACGCGAGGATGGTCGCAAGGGCGACTAGCAGACGAGATCAACGAGGCTTTCGGAACGGGGCTCAACCGGGAGTACGTCAGCCGCTGGGAGCGTTCCAAGGTGGTGCCGGGGTCCTTCTACCTTCGGTGCCTGTCAGCCGTCCTAGACGTGCCCCTAGCGATCCTTGAGGGTGAAGTGAAACGCCGTACGTTTCTGTCTGACGTGGCAGCCACCGCCATAGCGCCTGTGGTTGCGTCCGATCTTCTCAGCGCCGGATTCGCTGCCCGGCTTCATGGCGGCCCGTCCGTGGATGACTGGGAAGGGAAGCTGTCCGAGTACGGCACGGAGTACATGAGTCTGGGCGCTGCCGACATTCAGCGCCGGGTATCCCGCGAACTCGTGGTAATTCAACAACAGTTGGACACTCCGCGCCTGTGGTCCGTGGCGTCCCGCTTCATGACCCTTTACGCAAAGACGTTTCCGGGGTCGGACGGCACTAAGGCAGTGAGTTGGTATCGGCTCGCAGCGGAATCGGCCGACCAATCCGGCGACGACGATGCGCGCGTTTGGGTCCGGGGTCGCGCTGCAATCGCCCTTGGGTATGAGGGGGCGGCGCTGGGAGTTGCGGACCTGCTCGCGGACCAAGCCATGTCGATCAGTGATAAGCCGTCCCTTGGCCTGCTAAATGCGATCATGGGAAAGGCGCACGCCGCAGCAATCCGGGGGGACCACCAAGCCGCACGGAAGCTCATGGGCGACGGGCGGCGGATCTTCGACAAGGCTGGTTCGTATGAGCAGACCTCTGACTATGCGGTGCCGTGGTGGCGCATGAACGTCTTTATCTCACTGCTCGCTGCGCGACTTGGCGACGAGACAACAGCGGTAGAGGCTCAGAAAGCAGCACGCCGAGAACTGCCCGCAGAACTCCCCCGGTTCGTCACTCATCTTGAAATGCATCGGGGTCTCATGCTCGCTCGCTCCGGCGATACACGCGGCGGCATCGCATACGCGCGGGCGGCGCTCGATTCACTGCCTCCGGAAAAGCATTCGCTCACGCTCCGGCTCCTTATGGCGGAGGTCGAGCGGTCCTAGCGTGCAGCGTCACGGCGTGTATCGGAAATTCGCGCCGGCTGCACCCTGGAAATTCGGACACATCACATGACAGCGGGCACGCTTGCCGACGCGGTGTTACCTAGAGTGGTCGCCATGCCGAAGAGCCCCGGGCCCGCCCCAGAAAGGGCCTGAAAACACGACAGCCCCGTACCCGGCCACCAATTAGGCAGCGGGTGCGGGGCTTTCTGTCATGCAGCATTACGAGGTATCGGCGGCCGGTTCGCTCGCTGACTCGATAATGCTCGGCTACTAGCTGGCCCGTCACAGGGCAGCAGTGGCCGCGCGGACGGAAGAGGGTGCCGCCTCGCAGTTTTGTCATTCATGAGGCACTCTATCGGCAGTGGCCTCTAAGATCGAGGGCATGGATGCCTCATCAGTCATCGCGCTCATCGCCTTGGTGATTTCTGTCCCTACGGCAGTCACAACCTTCGTTTACAGTCATAGGCAGACAGCGGCAGCCGCTAGAGCTAACGCGCTTACGGAAAAATCCCAGCGCGAGCAGGCGGAGCCGTACGTAATTGTGGACATCAGGAGTCGGGTACCTGGGTCTTCGCTGTTGGTTTTCTCCATCGAGAACATTGGCCCAACGTTGGCGCGTGATGTGAGAATCACGGTAGACCCGCCCCTGAAAACTACTCAGGGAGAACAACATGATGCCACCCTGAACCGCGCGATCACGCGAAAAATCCCAACGCTCCCCCCGAAGCGAACCCTTCTCTTCAACCTTGATGCCGGATTCAAGTTTTTCAAATCGGATCTTCCGTTGCTTTACACGGTGACGGTCGACGCGTATGGTCCGTTTGGCAAGGTTGATACTTTGACTTACGTTATCGATTTGGAGGTGCAGCGCAACACCGGTCTTGATAGGGAGTCTCTGGAGTGGAGTACTCATGTCATGGCCGAAGAGGCAAAGAAGTCGACCAAGGCTCAGGAAAAGCAGGCAGGCGCATTCAAGTTCATTGCAGAGCAGATTAGGGATGAATTGGAGCTGAGGAGGCTGCCGAATGGTGAGCCTCCGAGCCTTGACTCTTCTTCAGAATAGGGCGGTACTCCAGTCCGCGCAAACGCCCCCAGTTGCGGGGCTAGGGTTTCGCCTCCCTGCCGGTAAATCTCAAGGCCGGGAGGGGGTCACCCCCAGGGGGGTAGGCTGGAAAGGCGGTGCATATCAGAACGGTGGAATGTCATTTAGCTTCGGCTTGGCCTTCGGCAGCCCACCCGCCCGGCTGATGAATGGCCGTTTCCTTGCTGTGACAGGCAGCGCACAACGGCCTCAAGCGCTTTGGCGTATCAGGCATTGACTCACCTTTTGCCGTCAATTGCTTACGGCTCAACGGCCAATGGTCCGCAACATTCGCCTGTCGACCGCACAGCACGCACCATGTATTGGCGTACAGGTAAGCCTTTCGCTTTCGCTGCCATCCGACCCGGCTTACCGGGCGAACTTCGCCGAGGAGCGGTCCGTCTTCGACCCCGAGGTGCTCGTCCGGCTCGGCGCCGAGGCGGGCCTGGCGGAGGACGAGGTGCGCGGCGTGCTGGCCGACGAGGACGCCTACGCCGACGACGTACGGGCCGATGAGCGCGAGGCGGCCGGACTGGGCGCCACGGGCGCGTGCCGTTCTCCGTCCTCGACCGGCGCTACGGCGTCTCCGGCGGGCAGCCCGCCGAGGTCTTCACCCAGGCGCTGGAGCAGGCCTGGCAGGACCGGGTGATCCAGCCGGTCGGCGCCGGGGCGGCGACCTGTGACGTGGAAGGCGCCTGTTGACCTCACCGTGGCGCGCGGCTCAGGGTAGGGGCATGGAAACTCCTCTCGGCGGCGGCGAGTTCGCGCCCGCGCAGACGTATCTGAACACCTCCCGCTGTGGGTTGCTGCCCCGCCGGACCGTGGCCGCCGTGACCGCGCTGGCGGAGGGGCTCGCCGCGGGGACCGCGGGCGGGTCGGGGAGTTTCGAGGCCGTGGACGGTGCGCGGCGCGGCTTCGCTTCGGTGGCGGGCGTGGGCCCGGACCGGGTGGCCGTGGGCAGTTCGGTCGCCGTGCACGTCGGCCTGATCGCGAGCTCGCTGCCGGCCGGGGCGGAGGTCCTGTTCGTGGAGGGCGACTTCGGCTCGCTGATCACGCCGTTCGCGGTCCGCGGCGACCTCAAGGCGCGGTTCGTGCCGCTGGAGGACCTGGCGGACGCGGTACGGCCGGGGACGGCGCTGGTGGCCTTCTCGTCCGTCCAGTCGGCGGACGGGCGCGTGGCCGACATGGCCGCGGTTCGGGAGGCGGCGGCCGCGCACGGGGCCCGCACGCTCGTCGACGCGACGCAGTCGGCGGGGTGGCTGCCGCTGGACGCGGGGGCGTACGACTACACCGTGACGGGCGGGTTCAAGTTCCTGATGTGCCCGCGGGGTGCGTCGTTCCTCACCGTCACGGAGGAGGCGCAGGAGTCCCTGGTGCCCATCCACGCCGGCTGGTTCGCGGCCGAGGACCTGGAGGACCCGTACGGTCCGGCCGTCCGGCTCGCCGACACCGCCCGCCGGTACGACGAGCCGCCCGCCTTCCTCCCGTACCACGGTGCCGAGCAGTCACTGGCGCTGCTCGGTGAGATCGGCGTCGACGCCGTGCACGCCCATGCCACGGCGCTCGCCGCCCGCTTCCGGGACGGCCTGGTCCGCCTCGGCCACCACCCGGTGCCCGGCGACTCGGCCGTCGTCGCCGTCCCGGGGCTGGGCGCGCGGCAGGCCGCGCTGGCGGAGGCGGGCGTCGTCGTCTCCGCCCGGGCCGGCAACCTCCGGGCCGCCTTCCACCTCTACAACTCGGCCGCCGACGTGGACCGGGCGCTGGACGTGCTGTCCTGAGCCGCCGCCGAAGCGGCTTCCGAGCGGCTGCCCGGGCCTACCCGGGGGCCACCCCGGGGCAGCCCAGGGTCGCCTTGCAGAGGTTCGCCTCGACCTTGCCCAGGAGCCGTGCCAGCTCGGCGCGCTCGGGCGCGTCGAGCCCGGCGAGGGTGTGCTCCTCCAGGCTGCTCCAGGCGCCGCTCACCTGGTCGTGCAGCGAGCAGCTGGCACTGGTGGCCTCGACGAGGACCGCCCGCCGGTCGGCGGGGTCGGGGGAGCGCCGCACGTGCCCGGACTGCTCCAGGCGCTGGAGCATCTTGGTGACCGTCGAGGGGTCCAGGTCCACGGCCTTGATCAGCTCCGACTGGCGTACCGGCCCGGCGTCCCAGAGGTACATCATCACGAACTCCTGACCCGGGTAGATCCCGGCCGCCTTCAGGAATTTTCCCGCGGCGATACGGTGCAGCCGGGCCACCCGGGACAGGGTGTGGCTGAGGGGACCGCCACGCGCCGCGGAGGGCAGGGCGTCGGTACAGGCAGCGGGCTCGGAGCCCGGCGCGGTGGGGTCGGGGGCTGGCATCGGGGGGCTCCTCGCGGGGTGTCCGGATGATGTCACCAATTTTACCTTGGTCGGCCAATGAATGCGCTACAGTGGCGGCAGGCAGAAATGCTTGGCCGACCACATATCGTTCTGGGAGCCTTCTGATGACCACTGCTTTCGACCCCATCGACCTGTCCGGTACGCAGCTCGCCAACCGCATCGCCATGGCCCCGATGACCCGCAGCCGGGCCGGCGCCGGGCGGGTGCCGACCGACCTCACCGCCGAGTACTACGCCCAGCGCGCCTCGGCCGGCCTGATCATCACCGAGGGCGTCCAGCCCTCCCCGGTCGGCCAGGGCTACCCCGACACCCCCGGTCTGCACAGCGACGAGCAGACCGCCGCCTGGCGCAGGGTCACCGACGCCGTCCACGCCAAGGGCGGCAGGATCTTCGCCCAGCTCATGCACTCCGGCCGCATCGGCCACCCCGACCTGCTCGCCGACCAGCCCGGCGACCTCCGCCCGGTGGGCCCGTCCGCTGTCGCCGCCAAGGGCCAGGTCTACACCGCCGAGGGCCCCAAGGAGTTCGTCACCCCGCACGAGCTCACCGACGCCGAGGTGCGCGACACCATCGCGGACTTCGTGGCCGCCGCCCGCAACGCCGTGGCCGCAGGGTTCGACGGCGTGGAGCTGCACGGCGCCAACGGCTACCTGATCCACCAGTTCCTGGCCCCCGGCACCAACCGCCGCACCGACGACTGGGGCGGCTCGGTGGAGGGCCGCATCCGCTTCGCCGTGGAGGTCGTCAAGGCGGTCGCCGCGGAGATCGGCCCCGAGCGCACCGGCCTGCGGATCTCGCCCGGGAACCCGTTCAACGACATCGACGAGCCCGAGCCGGAGGAGACGTACACCGCGCTCGTGGCGGCCCTCGAACCGCTCGGGATCGCCTACCTGCACGTCCTGGAGAGCTCCCCGGACTCCCGCGAGATCACCCTGGCCCTGCGCAAGCGGTTCTCCGGCACCCTCGTGCTCAACCCGGCGACCGAGGGTCCGACGAGCGCCGAGGACCTCGCGCTGATCGAGGACGGCACGGCCGACATGGTGGCGTTCGGCGCCCTGTTCCTCGCCAACCCCGACCTGCCGGCCCGGCTCAAGGCCAACGGTCCGTACAACACCCCGGACACCGCCACCTTCTACGGCGGCGACCACCGCGGCTACACGGACTATCCGGCCCTGGCCGGGTGATCCCCGCGGCTCACGCCGATCGCGGCGTACCAGCTCGGTGGGGAGGATGACCGCGGCGGCTTCCTCCCCGCCTAAGCAAGCCGGTGCTGGTCGCGGAGACGGCGTACGCGCACACGCTCGCCCATGACGACTCCCTGGAGAACAACGTCGCCACCGCCGACCCCCTGGCCCCCGGCGACCCCGGCCGGCCAGGCCGCGCACTGGTTCCGCCACCGCTGACGGCCACGTGGAGGGGCGGGACCCCACCCGGGTCCCGCCCCTCCACGTATTCCCGCTCAGCCCGCGGGGCTCAGCTCCGCCCATGGTCACTCGGCCCGTAGGGCTCAGCGCACCGGCGTGAAGTCCCGCGCTCCAATGAACTCCGGCCGCCGGACCGGGGCCGCGAACGGCTCCACCGCCGTGTTCTCCACGCTGTTGAACACGATGAAGACGTTGCTGCGCGGGTACGGGGTGATGTTGTCGCCCGAGCCGTGCATGGCGTTGCAGTCGAACCAGGTCGCCGAGCCCGCCTTGCCGGTGAACAGCCGGATGCCGTGCGCGTCGGCGAACTTCGTCAGCGCCTCGTCCGACGGGGTGCCCGCGTCCTGCATCTGCAGCGACTTCTTGTAGTTGTCCTTCGGCGTCTCGCCCGCACAGCCGAGGAACGTCCGGTGCGACCCCGGCATGATCATCAGGCCGCCGTTGGTGTCGTAGTTCTCGGTCAGCGCGATCGACACGGACACGGTCCGCATCCGCGGCAGCCCGTCCTCCGCGTGCCAGGTCTCGAAGTCCGAGTGCCAGTAGAAGCCCGAGGCGCCGAAGCCCGGCTTCACATTGATCCGCGACTGGTGGACGTACACGTCCGAGCCGAGGATCTCGCGTGCCCGGCCCACCACACGCTCGTCGCGCACCAGCCGCGCGAACACCTCGCTGATCCGGTGGACCTCGAAGACCGACCGTACGTCCTGGGACTTCGGCTCGATGATCGAGCGCTCGTCGGCACGGATCGCCGGATCGGAGACGAGCCGGTCGAGCTCGGCACGGTAGACCGCGACCTCGTCGTCGGTGATCAGCTGGTCGACGGCGAGGAAACCGTCACGCTCGAACGACTCCAGCTCCGGGGTGAGCGGCCCCCAGACGACCGGGTCCTGCCGGGGCGTGACGACCTCGGACGCGCCCCGGGTGGGGTACAGGTCCTGCACAGTCGTGCTCGTGGTCGTGGTCGTGGTCATCGTCATGGTTCAGCCCTCCTCGGTGAGCAGCGGGTAGACACCGTTCTCGTCGTGGTCCTCCCGTCCGGTGACAGGAGGGTTGAAGACGCACACGCACCGGAAGTCGGTCTTCGGGCGCATGGTGTGGCGCTCATGGCCGTCGAGCAGGTACATCGTGCCGGGCTCGATCCAGTGCGTCTCGCCCGTCTCGTCGTTGGTCAGCTCGGCCTCGCCCTCGACGCAGAGCACGGCCTCGATGTGGTTGGCGTACCACATGGAGGTCTCGGTCCCGGCGTACAGCACGGTCTCGTGCAGCGAGAAGCCGACCTTCTCCTTGGCGAGCACGATGCGCTTGGACTCCCAGGTGCCGGAGGCCGCCTTGACATGGCGCTCGGTGTTCTCGATGTCCTTCAACGATCGGACGATCACGGTGGTGCAACTTCCTTTCGTACGGGAAAGATTCAGGCGGTTTCGCGGACCGCGCGGGCCAGCGTCCGCAGCCCCTCGTCCAGCTCGTCGGGCGTGATGGTCAGCGACGGCAGCAGCTTGACGACCTCGCTCTGCGGGCCCGAGGTCTCCAGCAGCAGCCCCAGCTCGAAGGCGCGGGCACAGACGGCCGCGGCGCGGGACTTGTCGCTGAACTCCATGCCCCAGACCAGGCCGCGGCCCCGGTAGTGGGCGCCGTAGGCGGAGTTCTCGTCGCAGATGGCCAGCAGCGCCTGCTCGACCTGCTCGCCGCGCGCGATGGTCTGCTTCTCCATCTGGCCGTCGGCCCAGTAGGTGTCCAGCGCGGCGGTGGCGGTGACGAAGGCCGGGTTGTTGCCGCGGAAGGTGCCGTTGTGCTCACCGGGGCCCCACACGTCCAGCTCCGGCATGAACAGGCACAGCGACATCGGCAGGCCGTAGCCGCTGATGGACTTCGACAGGGTGACGATGTCCGGGGTGATGCCCGCCTCCTCGAAGGAGAAGAAGGCACCGGTGCGGCCGCAACCCATCTGGATGTCGTCGACGATCAGCAGCATGTCCTGCCGGTCGCACAGCTCCCGCAGCGCCCGCAGCCACTCGGGCCGGGCGACGTTGATGCCGCCCTCGCCCTGCACGGTCTCCACGATCACGGCGGCCGGCTTGTTCAGGCCCGAGCCCTGGTCCTCCAGGAGACGCTCGAACCAGAGAAAGTCCGGGACCCGGCCGTCGAGGTAGTTGTCGAACGGCATCGGCGTGCCGTGCACCAGCGGGATACCGGCCCCGGCGCGCTTGAAGGCGTTGCCGGTGACGGCGAGCGAGCCCAGCGACATGCCGTGGAAGGCGTTGGTGAACGACACGATCGACTCGCGCCCCTTCACCTTGCGGGCCAGCTTCAGCGCGGCCTCCACGGCGTTGGTGCCGGTCGGGCCGGGGAACATCACCTTGTACGGCAGGTCGCGCGGCCGGAGGATCACGTTCTGGAAGGACTCCAGGAACGCCCGTTTCGCGGTCGTCGCCATGTCGAGGCCGTGGGTGATGCCGTCCCGCTCGATGTAGTCGAGCAGCGCGCGTTTCAGGACGGGGTTGTTGTGGCCGTAGTTGAGCGAGCCGGCGCCGGCGAAGAAGTCGAGGTAGCTGTGTCCGTCCTCGTCGGTGAGGCGTGCGCCCTGCGCGCGGTCGAACACGGCGGGCCAACCGCGGCAGTAGCTGCGCACCTCCGACTCCAGGGTCTCGAAGACACTCAGGGCGGGCGGGGTGATGGTCACGGCGGTTCGTCTCCTCGGTGGGGGTGTCTCAGGCGTGCGTGTCAGGCGGCGTTCAGGCGTGCGGCGAGTGGATGCCGGGCGACCGGTGTCGGGCAACCGGACGTCGGGCGGTCGGACGTCCGGCGCCAGGTGACTGGCGCCGGGTGACCGGCGGCAGGTGACCGGCGGCAGGTCACCGGCGTGGGGTGACCGGCATCAGGCGATCGGGGCGTCGGCGGTCCGGCGTCAGGCGATCGGGCTGATGCGGTAGAGCACCTCGGGCTCGTGCGTCCCCTCGGGGAACAGCCCCCCGTCGAAGAGGACCTCACGCTCCAGGGACGCGCCCCGGCGCTCCGCGTAGGAGGTGAAGAGCCGGTCGGACGCGGCGTTGTCCGGGGTGATGGTGGTCTCCACCGTGTGGACGCCCTGTCCGGCCACGCGCGCGGTCAGCGCGTCCAGCAGCACACCGGCCAGTCCACGGCCCCGGTGCGCCTGGTCCACGGCGACCTGCCAGACGACGAGGGTCTGCGGGCGCTGCGGCCTGATGTACCCGGTCACGAAGGCGATCGGCACTCCGTCGGCGCCGCGTGCCACCAGGGACGTGGAGGCGAAGTCACGGCACCACAGCAAATAGCTGTACGAGGAGTTGAGGTCCAGGACCTCGGAGTCGCGGGCAATGCGCCATATCGCGGCTCCGTCCTCCACTCGGGGGGTGTCGATACCGATGGCCGGTGCGGCCGGTCGGTGGAATTCGTTTCGGGCACCTGCAAGGTCTGCTTGTGCGGCGGTCATGCGGATTGAACTTACCCAGCAATTTCTGAAATTGCATCGGGGTGAGGGGTTGGGTGAGCGCCTGACCTGTGTTATCGCGCGGGCGCGAGCTCAAACGTGGACGGTCGGCCGATCGCCGCTTTTTGCCCGGATTTTTACGGGCAAAGCGGGCGCGATGTGGAGTCGATCACATAGGAGTAACCGGCTTGACGCCTGCCCGAATTGCCCGTCGAGTCCTTATGAAATCTGTGTGTTTAAGATCCGGGAAACGGGGCAGAAGAATGCGGGAAGATACCCGCCCTGTATCAGTGCCAAGAATTCCCCCGAGTATTCCCTGTGAATTCCTCTTACGCCACTCCGGTGACGTTCCGGCTTCGCCGCCGGCTCCGTCGCGGCCCCCGCCGGCTGAGTCGTTCCGGCCTCTCCGCCCGTACCTGTGCGTACATGTGCGTACGCCGGGCGGCGCCATGGGAAGAAGACCGGGCAGGGAAGCGGTTGACCGGCACAGTGATCAGCAACGGCGATGGGTGGGGGCCAGGAGTGGAGCTGCGTCAGCTGGAGTACTTCGTCGCGGTCGCCGAGGAGCTCGGCTTCGGCCGGGCCGCCGAGCGGCTGCACACCGTCCAGGCATCGGTGACCCGGCAGATCGCCGGCCTGGAACGGGAACTGGGGCTGCGGCTGTTCGACCGGTCCGCCCGGCACGTCCGGCTCACCGCCGCGGGCGAGCGGCTGCTGCCCGAGGCCCGCGCCGCCCTCGCCGCGGCCGCCCGGGTCCGGGCCACCGCCGTCGGGATCACCGCCGGGACGGAGGGCCTCGTACGGCTCGGCACCACCCGGGCCTTCGCCGACCGCGTCTACCGTGCCCTGGACATGCTGGCCGCCCGCCGGCCCGGACTGCGCGTACGCCTGGAGCGGGCGCCCCAGGAGGCCCGCCTCGCGGCCGTACGCTCCGGAACGTTCGACGCCGCCCTCGTCCGCACCGTGCGGCGGGCCGACGGCGTGGCCCTGCACCCGCTGTGGGCCGACCCGCTGATCGCCGCGCTGCCCGCCTCCCACGCGGCGGCCCTCGGACTCGACGAGGACGAGGCACCGAGCCTCGACCGGCTGGCGCGACTGCCCCTGCGGCTCGTCCCGCGCGCCGCCAACCCCGCCTTCCACGACCTGGTCACGGCCGCGCTCCCGGACTGGACGCCCGGCCCGCCGTTCACCACCCTCCAGGACACGCTCACCGAGCTGGCCGCCCACCCCGAGCCCTCCTGGACCCTGTTCTACCCGGTCGGGCAGCTGCCCCCGACCGGCCGGATCACCTTCCGCACCCTGCCGGGCCTCACGGTCCCGGTCTCCCTGGCCGTCCCGGCGGGGCGGCCGCTCGCCCCGCCGGTACAGGCCCTGCTCGACGCGCTGACCGCCACGGGTGCCACCCCGCGCGGCACCGTCCACCCGGCCGGGAGCGGCCCCGGGAGCGGCCCCGGGAGCAGGCGGGGAAACCCGGCCGGGGCCCTGGCCGCCCGGAACGCGGCCGGAGGGACGTCCACGGCGGCCGTCACGCCCGCGAGAGCGGTTACGCCCACGCCTCGGTGACCGCCCGGCGCGCCCCCGCCACGTCCACCGCCGCACCGGTCACCCGGCCCAGTGCGGACCCGAGCGCCGCCAACGAGGACTCCACCACGCCCCGGTCGGCGTCCACCCCGTAGTGGTTCACCCGGACCATCTCCTTGGCCGGCGCCCCGCCACCGGCCGCCAGCGGCAGCGACGGGTCCGCCGCCAGGGCCTCGGCCACCAGGGCGGAGGCGTCCACCCCGGCCGGGGTGCGCAGCGTCGTCGCCACCGGGGCGGCGTCCTTCGTCTCGTGCACGTACGGCTCCAGGCCGCCACCGAGGGCGAGCGCGCCCGCGCGGGTGGCCGCCGCGGCGGACGCGTGGCGGGCCATCAGCGCGTCCAGGCCCTCCGCCTCGATGCGCTCCAGGCACGCCTCCAGCGCCAGCATCTCCAGCTGCGCGGGCGCGTGCGGCAGCGCCCTGCGGCCGCCGTCGATCCAGCGCTCCTTCCAGTCCAGGAGGGAGAGGTACGAGCGGCGCGGCGCCGCCGGGTTGGCCGCGAACCGCTCCCACGCGCGCGTGCTGACCGATACCGCCGAGACACCCGCCGGGCCGCCCATCGCCTTCTGCGCGCCGATGATGCACATGTCGACGCCCCAGGCGTCCGGCAGTACCGGCTCGGCGCCGATCGACGCCACCGCGTCCAGGTAGAACAGCGCGCCGTGTGCCCGTACCACCTCGCCGATCTCCGCCACCGGGTTGGTGTTGCCGGTCGCCGCCTCGGCGTGCACCAGCGACACGAAGTCGATCTCCGGGTTCCGCTCCAGCGCCTCGGCGATCCGGTCGGCCGTCACCGCCGTGTGGAACGGCACCTCCAGGTCCACCACCGTCGCGCCGCAGTCGCGCAGCCAGCCGCCGAAGGTCTGCCCGTACGGTCCGGTCACCACGTTGAGCGCCGTGGAGCCGGGCCGCGCGCCGCTGCGGATGCAGCCCTCCAGCGGCAGCAGCGCCTCGCCCTGCGTGATCACCACGTCCTGCTCGGTGGCCAGCAGCGCGGCCACGCGCCGCTCGATGGCCGCGAAACGGTCGGCGGTCAGCGGGGCCAGGTCGAGGAGGGGGTGCGTCACGGGGCTCTCTTCTCTTCACGTACGGAACTGCTCCGCCGAGCGTACTTCCGCCCTCGTAGAGTGCTGCACATGAGCGTGGTGCTGCATGTGACGGGGCGGGTGCTGGCAGGCCCGGAGGACGTACGGGACGAACTGTGGGTGCTCGACGGGCGGGTCACCTACGACCGGCCTTCCTCCGCCGCGCGGGACATCAGGACGGTGACGGGCTGGGCGATGCCCGGCCTGGTCGACGCGCACTGCCACGTCGGGCTCGACGCCCACGGGGCCGTGGACGCGGCCACCAGCGAGAAGCAGGCGATCACCGACCGGGACGCGGGCACCCTGCTGATCCGGGACGCGGGGTCCCCGGCGGACACCCGCTGGATCGACGAGCGCGACGACCTGCCCAAGATCATCCGAGCCGGCCGGCACATCGCGCGCACCCGCCGCTACATCCGCAACTACGCCCATGAGATCGAGCCCGCCGACCTCGTCGCGTACGTCGCCCAGGAGGCCCGGCGCGGCGACGGCTGGGTCAAGCTGGTCGGGGACTGGCTGGACCGGGGTATGGGCGACCTGGCGGCCTGCTGGCCCCGTGCCGAGGTCGAGGCGGCCATCGCGGAGGCGCACCGGCTCGGCGCGCGCGTCACCGCCCACTGCTTCGCCGAGGACTCGCTGCGGGACCTCGTCGAGGCGGGCATCGACTGCATCGAGCACGCCACGGGCCTGACCGAGGACACCATCCCGCTCTTCGCGGAGCGCGGTGTGGCGATCGTGCCGACGCTCGTCAACATCGCCACGTTCCCGCGGCTGGCGGCCGGGGGAGAGGCCAAGTTCCCCCGCTGGGCCGACCACATGCGGCGGCTGCACGAGCGCCGGTACGACACCGTGCGCGCCGCGTACGACGCGGGCGTCCCCGTCTTCGTCGGCACCGACGCGGGCGGCTCCCTGGCCCACGGGCTGGTCGCCGCGGAGGTCGCCGAGCTGGTCAGGGCCGGCATCCCGGCCCTGGAAGCCCTGTCGGCGACGTCCTGGGGAGCCAGGGCCTGGCTGGGGCGGCCCGCCCTGGAGGAGGGCGCCCCGGCCGACCTGGTGGTCTACGACCAGGACCCGCGCGCGGACGTCCGTGTGCTCGCGGCGCCGCGGCGGGTGATCGTCAACGGCCGCGTCATCGAGTGAGGAACAGCAGCCGGGCGCGCTTCTCCGCGATGTGGACCTCGGGCAGCACGACCTCCGGGAGGATCACCTCGGGGCCCGGCTCGAAGCCGCTGCGGACCAGCAGCGCGATCGCCTTGTCGTTCGCGGCGTCCGGGTCGGCGACGATCCGCTCGCGACCGGTCAGCGCGTACGAGACCAGCACGGACAACAGGCGCGTCGAGAAGCCCCGCTCGGGCGTGCTCGTGGGCGCGATCAGCAGGTGGACCCCGATGTCGCCCGGCCGGGCGTCGTAGCACTCGCTGACGCGGTCGGCCTCCGGCTCGTACGTCTGGAAGAGCGCGACCGGCTCGCCGTCGCGGTACGCCAGGAACGCGTGGTGCGTGGTGAGCGAGTCGAGGTGCCCGTAGATCTCCCGTACGTCGTCGACGGTCGCCTCCCGCATGCCCCAGAACCGGGCGCGTTCCTCGCGGACCCAGCCGTGCAGCAGTTCCGCGTCACGCGCCGGGTCGACGCGGACGAGGCGGGCCGTCCCGAAGCCGTCGACGGTTTGCTCGTACACGCACTCAGCGGTGTTCATGGTGTTCCTCGCGCTCCTCGGTGAGCTGGTTCCAGTCGGTGACGACGGGGGCGAGTTCACCCCGTAGCCACAGGGGCAGTTGGTCGCGCCGGTGCGGGTCTCCGGGGACGCCCGAGGCGCCGAAGGGCACCACCCAGAGGCTGTCCTCGCGCCGCGCCAGGTCCCAGACGTAGCGGGCGGCCGGGCCGCGGGCGCTGAGGTCGGTGACGCCCGGGACGCTGGAGGTGGACAGGACGCAGTCGTGGTCGCCGTCCAGGCCGGGCCACTCGTCGTCGGCGTCGGGCAGCGCCGCCCAGGGCGCGAGGCGGTGCGTGGCGCCCCAGGGCTCCGCCGGAGGGGCCGCGGCCACCTCCTCCAGGGCGGCGCGGACCGCTGCCAGCCGGTCGGCCTCCGGCACCGGCCCGCCGGTCAGCAGCGTCTCCAGGGCGTAGGCGACGCGCGGGACCAGGGCCAGCCAGGGCTGGAAGAGCGCCGGGTACGCGGGCGGTTCCGCCAGCACGGCGAGCGCCGGGTGCCGGGCGATGCGGCGCACGACCGCACCGCGTACGGCCGCGAACAGCGCCGCGTCCATGCTGTCGGCCGTCATACGGCGGTTCCAGCACAGCAGCCGGTCGCGCACCTCCCGCGCCTCCAGGCCCAGGTCGGGCAGGGCCGCGATCAGCGAGAGCAGCGGGCGGGCCGAGGGGAGGAGGGTGTCCGTGTGGACGGCCGCCATCTCCGGCGCGGTCCAGTTCTTCGACGCGTCCAGCAGCCGGGCGATGCGGTCGGCGCGGTGCGGGGGCGCGAACTCGACGCCCAGCGGGGTCGCGAGCCCGCGCGCGTTCGCCATCACCGCCACGCCGTCGACCGGCTCGCGGGGCATCGGGTCGTGGGCCCCGTGCCACTCGTGGCCGGGCTCCCAGGCGGGGACGGTGCGCAGCCGGTTGTCGCGGTGGCGCTGCGGGACGTGCCCGGCGACCCGGTGGAGGGTGCCGCCCCCGGTGTCGGCGGCCTGGACGACGTTGACGGGCTCCACCCAGGTGTCGAACGCCCGGTCCACGTCGGCGACGGTGCGGGCGGCGAGCAGCGCCGGAAGGGTGGCGAAGCCGAGTTCACGCGTGACCCGGGGCGGGTAGCGCAGGCTGATCGCCTCGTCCGGGCCGTCGATGATCACCGGTCCGCGCTCGGTCTCGACGACCTCGACGGCGACGGGTTCGGCGCCCTTCACCTCGACGGTCTCCGTGTGCGCGCGGGCGGGCGCCCAGCCGTCCGGCCCCAGCGCCTCCACCTCGCCGCCGTCGGTGCGCCGCAGCCGCTCCCGGTACAGGTCCTGGTAGTCGGCCATGGCGTTGGTGATCGCCCAGGCGACCGTGCCGGTGTGGCCGAAGTGGGCGAGGCCCGGTACGCCGGGGACGGCGAGCCCGACGACGTCGAACTCCGGGCAGGCCAGCCGGATCTGCTGGTAGACGCCGGGCGCCTCGATGAACCGGTGCGGATCGCCCGCGATGAGCGCGGCTCCGGTGGCGGTGCGGTCGCCGGTCACCAGCCAGCCGTTGCTGCCGGTGGTGCCGGGAGCGTCGGTGGCGAACAGCTCGGTGTACTCCTCGCCGAGCCGGCGGGCGACGTGGTCGCGCCACAGCTTGGTGGGGAAGCCCGCGAACAGGATGTGCGTGGACAGCCACACGGCGAGCGGGGTCCACGGCTCCCACCGCCCGGGGGTCAGGCCTGTGGCGGCGAACTCGGGGGAGCGGCGGGCGCCGGCCGCGAGCCCGGCGTTGACCCCGTCCACGTACGCGGACACCCATGTACGGGTCGGTTCGTCGAGCGCGTCGAAGCAGCGGCGGGCGGTGTCGGCCAGCCGGGCGCGGCGGGCGAAGACGTCCCACTCGACGGCCTCGGGGCCCAGGAAGGCGGCCGTCGTGCCCTGGGCGCGGTGCCGCTCGACCTCCAGCTGCCAGGCCCGGTCCAGGGCGGTGGTGCGGCCCTGCGCGTGGCTGAGCTCGTGCGCGTCGGCGGCGCGGAGATGCGGGATGCCCCAGGTGTCCCGGTAGACCTCGATGCTCACTCTTGTCCCGATCTCTTTAGGTTAGGCTGCCCTAACTTAAAGCACGGCCGTGCGAGAAGCAATCCGGCGCGATGTTGACGCCCCGTGACGACCGGCCGCTGCTCGTCGTTGAACACTTTTCTCCGCGCGGCGCGGCGGAGGGGGTGGAAGCGAACTTCCGTGCCGAAAGATTCGAATATGGGAACGGAAACCCCACTTTGGGGTGAACTCGCGTCGGGTCGCCGCCAGTTCACTCTCCGTGCGTAAAGATTCCGGTGTCCCGCGTCGCCGCCGCTCATGTGTTCCCCATGGGCCCCAGTCGGCGACGCCCTTGCTCCCGTGGGGGTTCCACCACTGTGAACAGCAACACCGTGCGCCTGCCCGCCCGCGGCCGCGTCGTCGCCGCCGCGGCGGTCGCCGCGGCGCTCACCACCGGCCCCGTGCTCCTCGCCGCGCCCGCGGCGCATGCCACCGGCGGCGGAGAGGGGCGCGCGAGCGCGGTCGTCCTCCGCACCGACCTGGATGTCTCCCTGCTCGGCGAGACCGTGAAGGTGCCGCTCAGAGCCACGCTCAACGAGGTCCGGGCGCCCGCGAGCGCCCACAGGACCGCCCTCACCGTCACCCTCGACGGCGTCGAGCAGGGCAGGCCGGTGAGCGTCCTCAGGGCCGACGTCGCCACCGCGAAGGCGACCGCCGACGAGCGCCGGGCGGAAGGGCACACCCGGCTCGCCCACGCCAGGCTCCACGTCCCCGGCCTGCCCCTGCTGTCGCTGATCGAGGTCGAGGAGGTCACCTCCCGCGCGGTCTGCGAGGCCGGCGAGCAGCCGGTCGCCGAGGCGAACCTCCTCGGCCGCGTCACCGTCCTCGGCAAGCGGGTGACCCTCACCGCCGGCGGCCCGACGAGGGTCGACGTGCGGGGCGTCGGCGAGGTGACGCTCGACCTGTCCACGACGCGCACCACCTCCCGTACCGCCGCCGCCACCGCCCTGGCGCTCAAGGTGTCGGTGAACCCGCTGAAGGCGAACGTCGCGGACGTCACCGGGACGGTCACGCTGGCCGAAACCACCTGCGAGTCCCCCAAGGCCCCGCCGAAGCCTGCGGACGCCGAGCCAGCCGGCACCAGGCCCGCGGGCGTCCAGGCCCAGTCGGCCGGGGAACCGACGGAGGCCAACCTCGCCGAAACGGGCGGGAGTTCGCCGACGCCCTACCTGGCGGGCAGCTCACTCGCCCTCCTCGCCGCCGGCGCGGGCGCCCTCACCCTCACCCGCCGCGCCCGCGCGGCCCGCGAACGCGGCTGACACGGGCCGCACGGTGTTTCCCGGGGGGAACACCGTGCGGCACCCGGTGATTCTTGCGGAGGTGCCGGGAAACGCACAGACTGGAAGAAAGGGACGCTCGCCCCTGACCAGAGAGAAGGGGGCTTCCATGGAAAAGCAGTTGCAGATTCACCTTTCCGAGGAAGGGGCCGATCCCGAACGGGTCGACAGGCTGACCGGCTATCTTCGTCAGGAACTTCTCCAACTCGACGTCGACGACGTCCAAGCCATTCCCGCAGGGGAAATTCCCCCCGGCGCACGGGCCATCGGAGTGGTGGAGATCGGAGCGCTGCTCGTCACCCTCGGGCAGTCCGTCACCGCCATCCGACAGGTCGCCTCCGTACTCCACGGCTGGTGGGCCCGGTTCCAGGAAGCGCGCCCGACCATGCGGTTGACCATGGACGGCGATGTGCTCGAACTCTCCGAAGCCACGCCGGAACAAGTGGCGGAGGCCTTGGACACCTTCATCAAACGGCATTCCGTCGTCGAGGCATAGCCTGAGGCGCAGTCATGGACGAAGAATCGCGGCACGCCCTGATCATCGCCAACGACGATTATGAGGAGGGCGGCCTGCAGAAGCTGACGTCGCCCGCTGCGGATGCCGAGGCGCTCGCGGAAGTCCTGGGCGACCCCCGAATCGGCGGCTTCGACGTTCAAGTCGTGCGCAATGAGCCGTCCTACGTCATCCGTATGCGTATCGAGGACTTCTTCGCGGACCGCAGGCGTGATGACACCTTGCTGCTGCATTTCTCCTGCCACGGCCTGAAAAGCGAATCGGGCGAGTTGTATTTCGCGGCCCCCGACACCCGCCCGAAGCGCCTCAAGGCCACCGGCGTCGCCTCCGACTTCGTCCAGACCTGCATGGCCGACACCCGGGCGCGCACCACCGTCCTGTTCCTGGACTGCTGCTACGGCGGCGCGTTCTCCCCCGGCACGGTCGCCCGCGCGGCCGGTGACGCCCATGTGCTGGAGAACTTCGCCGGTGACAAGCTCGGTGGCGGCGGACGCGGATGGGCGGTCGTCACCGCCTCCGACTCCATGCAGTACGCCTTCGAAGGTGCCCGGCTCGCCGACGAGGCGGACCCCAAACCGTCCGTCTTCACCAACGCCCTGGTCTCCGGCCTCGCCACCGGGGAGGCGGACCGGAACGAGGACGGCAAGGTCTCCCTCAACGAGCTGTACGACTACGTCTTCGACCGGGTGCAGCGCGAGAACCGGAATCAGACCCCCAGCTGCAAGTCCGACCTGCGGGGCGACCTGTACCTCGCGCGCAGCGACCGGCGGCGGATCGTCCCGGCACCCCTTCCCCCACGGCTGCGGGACGCGCTGGCCGGCGAGGAGGTCTTCACCCGGCTGGGCGCCGTCACCGAGCTCCGCACCCGCCTGGAGCACACGGACCCGGCCATCGCCGCAGGGGCCTACGAGGCGCTCAAAGAGGTCGCCCGCAATGACATCCAGGCCGTCGCGAAGGAAGCGAACCGCGCCCTCGGCGGTATCCGGATCACCCCCGATCCGGCCACCCTCCGCTTCGACGCGGTGGACCAGCACGCGGTCCCGCCCCAGCAGCACGTGCGCCTCCTCGGCCCGCCGCTCGCCCGCAGCTGCACACCGCAGACCCGGAGCGACTGGTTGCACGCGGCCCGGTCGGGAGACGGCCTGGACGTCACCGTCGACACGGCCGCCCC
This sequence comes from Streptomyces sp. NPDC000229, assembly GCF_040300825.1. Lineage (NCBI taxonomy): Bacteria > Bacillati > Actinomycetota > Actinomycetes > Kitasatosporales > Streptomycetaceae > Streptomyces > Streptomyces sp. NPDC000229. Next base: position 64,102 of record NZ_JBEPEL010000023.1, on the reverse strand, counting down.
CGGGCAGCTGAGCGGCGACCTCGTGCTCAAGGGCATCGTGGGGCACGTGGTCATCCGCGTCGAGGCGGAGGTACGGCAGCCCCAGCCGCCTGCCGAGCGGCCCGACGGCACACCGACGGTGATCGTGGACCTCCCGAAAAGGCCGCCTGGCGACCCACCGGTGGGCGAGACGCCGACCGTCGTCGTCCACACACCCCGGATCGGCTCCCGGGAGCCCGAGGGGACGCACGGCCCCGGCCACGAGGCACCCCGGACCGGCTCCCGCAAGCCCGAGGGGACGCACGGCCCCGGCCACGAGAGGACCGGGTCCACGGCCCGCCGCCCGTCTCCCGGCCTCAAGGCCTTCCGCGCGCCGGCGGTCGCCGTCGCCGCCCTGGGGCTGGCCGTCGCCTCGCTGGCACTCGGCGTCAAGGCGGCCCTGGAAGCGGCCCGGCTGCCGCAAGCGGGGGAGACCTGGGTGAACATCCGGAGTCACCTCGCCCAGGAGTCGACCCGCGACCTGGTGATCTGCCTGGTCCTGGCGCTCGTCTCGCTCATTCTCGTCACCGTCGCGCGCTACGACCTCCGCTCGTCCCCCGGGCTCTACAGCAAACAGCGAGCAGCCGCCACGAGCCTGGTCGACTGGTCCGCGAAGGTTCTCGCCCTCCCGGTGTTCGTCCTGGCGCTGCTCGGCATCATCGCCCTCATGGTGGCCGCCAACATCGGGTGACGCGTCAGCGGCCCTCCGCGTGCCCCGCCATCACCAGCGCCTGGTCCAGGGCCTGGAGGAACCGGTTGGTCGTCACCCGGTCCCGCACCGCGAGCCGCAGCCACTGCGGCCCCAGCCCCGGGAACGTATCGCCCCGCCGCGCCGCGAACCCCAGCGACCGCAGCCGCTGCCGCACCACGTCCGCACCCGCCATGCGGACCAGCACGAAGGGACCCTCCGCCGCCGTCACCGCCCGCACCTCGTCGAACTCCGCGAGCCCGGCCAGCAGATGGGCACGCTCCACCGCGATCCGGTGCGCCGCGTGCTCCGCCTCCGCCAGCGCCACCCGCGACATGCAGGCCTCCGCGGCGGCGAGCGCGGGCGTGGACACCGGCCACAGCGGCTGCGCCCGCTCCAGCGCCGTCACCGTCGCCGGATCGGCCAGTACGTAGCCGATCCGCAGCCCGGCCAGGCCCCACGTCTTGGTGAGGCTGCGCAGCACCACCAGACCCGGCACGTCCGTCCGACCCGCGAGCGTCTCCCGCTCACCGGGCACCGCGTCCATGAACGCCTCGTCCACCACCAGCGTCCGCCCGGGCCGCGCCAGCCGCGCCAGCAGGGCGGCCGGGTGCAGCACCGACGTCGGGTTCGTCGGATTGCCCACCATCACCAGGTCGGCGTCGTCCGGCACCGTCTCCGGGTCCAGCCGGAACCCGTCCTCCTCACGGAGCAGCACCCGCCGCACCTGGTGCCCCGCGTCCCGCAGCGCCGCCTCCGGCTCGGTGAACTGCGGGTGCACCACCACCGGCCGCCGCGCCGGAAGCGCCCGCGCCAGCAGCACGAACGCCTCCGCCGCCCCCGCCGTCAGCAGCACCCGCTCGGGCGGCACGTCGTGCCGCGCCGCGACGGCGGCCCGCGCGGCCCGCCCGTCCGGATAGGCGGAAAGCCCGGTCAGCGAGGCCGCGATGCGTTCCCGCAGCCAGTCGGGCGGGGTGTTCGTCCGGACATTGACCGCGAGATCGGTCAGCTTCTCGTCCCGGACCTCCGCGTCACCGTGGTGCCGCAGATCGTGAGTGTCGGTGTGCGTATACATGGCCGCCAGCGTGTGGGTGAAGTGGGGGGTGGGGGACGGGAGACCGAGGGCCTCCCGGAAGCGCTCCATGAACAGGGTCTAACACTCCGGTGTCTCCCCACCGGTGTACCCGTGACCCACATTCAACAACCGCCTGCGCGCCACCGCACATGTCACCCGCTCCTTCCCCGACTTCCGCTTCGGTACGAGGAGTTCGCCCCCGCCCGCCAGCGCCGCCGCCTCCGCCACCGACGGCGTTCCGACGGCCGCCAGTACGGCCCCCGACGGACCCGGTACGGCGACCAGCGCCAAGTCCCCCGCCGGGTACGTACGCAAGGGAACGCCCAGCCGCGCCGCGGCCTCGACGATGCCCGCCTCGCCCGCCTTGGCGTCGACCGTCGCCAGCTCGCCCACCGCGGACGCGGACAGCCCCGCCTCCCGCAACGTCGCCTCGATCAGCGCGAGCACCGCGGGGGCGGTCACGCCCCGCCCGGCCCCCACACCGACCACCACCGTCATCGCGCGCCGGACCCCGCGCAGTGCTCCACGAACCGCCGCGCCGTCCCCGGCACGGCCGCCCAGTGCGTATGCACGTAACTCGCGTGCACACCGTCCTGGACGAAGCCCTCCACACGCCGCTCCGGCTGCCGCAGCCCCCACGCGGGCGCCGCGCCCGCGCCCGGCTCGATCACCGTGCGGTGGAACTCGTGCCCCCGCATCCGCGTGCCGGCCGCCGCCAGCGGACTGTCGCTGACGGCCACCGCGTCCCGGTAGCCCAGCGTCAGCCGCTGCGACATCCGCGCCTCCGCGTCCAGGACACCGCACATCGGCTGCCCGTCCAGCGACCGTGCCAGATACAGCAGTCCGGCACACTCGGCGGCGACGGGAGCCCCGGTCGCCGCCAGTTCCGCGACCGCCTTCCGGAGCCGCGCGTTGGCCGACAGCTCCGCCCCGTACATCTCGGGGAACCCGCCCCCGATCACCAACCCGCCCGTCCCCTCCGGCAGTTCCTCGTCGCGCAAGGGATCGAACGTCACGACCTGGGCACCCGCCGCCGTCAGCAACTCCGCGTGCTCGGCGTACGAGAACGTGAACGCGGCGCCCCCGGCGACGGCCACGACCGGCCGCCCGGCGACCGGCTCCGAGGACGGCTCCCACGCCTCCACGTGCAACTCCGGTGCGCTGCGCGCCAACGCCAGCAGCGCCTCCAGGTCGCACCCCGCCCGCACCTGCTCCGCCTGCGCCGCGACCGCCTCCACCGCCGCGGCCTGCCGCTCGGCGACCGGCACCAGCCCCAGGTGCCGCGACGGCGTCGACACCGCCGGCGCGCGCCGCAGCACGCCCAGCACGGGCACGCCCGACTCACCGAGCGCCTCGCGCAGCAGGTGCTCGTGCCGGTCGGTGGCCACCTTGTTGAGGATGACCCCGCCGATCCGCACCTCCGGGTCCCAGGACGCGAACCCGTGCACCAGCGCCGCGACCGACCGGGACTGCGACGAGGCGTCCACCACCAGCACCACAGGTGCCTTCAGCAGCTTGGCCACCTGCGCGGTGGACGCCAGCTCGCCCTGGTCCGCGGCACCGTCGTACAGGCCCATCACGCCCTCCACGACGGCCAGGTCGCAGCCGCGTGAGCCGTGCGCGAAGAGCGGCGCGATCAGGTCCGTCCCGCACATGTAGGCGTCGAGGTTGCGGCCCGGGCGGCCGGTGGCGAGCGCGTGGTAGCCCGGGTCGATGTAGTCGGGGCCGACCTTGTGCGGGGACACCGCGAGACCACGGCCGGCGAACGCGGCCATCAGGCCGGTCGCGACCGTGGTCTTGCCCGCGCCGGACGACGGCGCGGCGATGACGAGACGTGCTACCACTCGATGCCCCGCTGGCCCTTCTGACCCGCGTCCATCGGGTGCTTGACCTTCGACATGTCGGTGACCAGGTCGGCGAACTCGCACAGCTCGGCGGGCGCGTTGCGGCCGGTGATCACCACGTGCTGCTGACCGGGCCGGTTCCGCAGCACCTCGACCACCTCCGAGGTGTCGATCCACCCCCAGTGCAGCAGGTACGCGAACTCGTCGAGGACGTAGAACTTGTACTTCTCCTCGGCGAGGTCCCGCTTGACCTGCTCCCAGCCCTCGCGCGCCTTGTCCTCGTGCGACTGCTCCCCCTCGGCCGGCTCGCGCTGGATCCAGGACCAGCCCTCGCCCATCTTGTTCCAGGTCACGGTCCCGCCCTTGCCGGTCTCGCCGAGCGCCTTGAGGGCGTTCTCCTCGCCGACCTTCCACTTGGCGGACTTGACGAACTGGAACACCCCGATCGGCCAGCCCTGGTTCCAGGCGCGCAGCGCCATGCCGAAGGCGGCGGTCGACTTCCCCTTGCCGACGCCCGTGTGCACCATCACCAGCGCACGGTTGCGGCGCTGGCGGGTGGTGAGTCCGTCGTCCGGTACGACGGTCGGCTGTCCCTGCGGCATTAAGCGGCCCTCCCAGTAGTTGCTCTGACATCCCTGACGAGACCCGCGATGGCGTCCGCCCGCAGTTCGTCGAGTGTGACGGCGGTGCCGCCGAGGTCACGGGCCAGCTCGCCGGCCATCCCCAGCCGTACCGGCCCGGTCTCGCAGTCCACGACCACCGACGCGGTGCCCTCCGAAGCGTGCAGCCCGGCCGCCCGCGCGGCCAGCGCCACCGGCTCCGGCCCGCCGGTCGCCCGGCCGTCGGTGACGACCACCAGCAGGGGGCGGCGTGCCGGGTCGCGCAACCGCTCCACCCGCAGCACGTCGTGCGCCTTGAGCAGCCCGGCCGCGAGCGGCGTGCGCCCCCCGGTCGGCAGCTGCTCCAGGCGGGCGGCGGCCGCGTCGACGGACGACGTGGGCGGCAGGGCGAGATCGGCCGACGAGCCCCGGAAGGTCACCAGCCCGACCTTGTCGCGCCGCTGGTAGGCGTCCAGCAGCAGCGACAACACCGCGCCCTTGACCGCGCCCATCCGCTGCCTGGCCGCCATCGAACCGGACGCGTCCACCACGAACAGCACCAGGTTCCCCTCGCGCCCCTCGCGCGTCGCCTGCCGCAGATCGTCACGCCGTACGACCAGCCCGGGACCCGACCGGCCGCGCGCCCGCTGGTGCGGAGCCGCCGCCTGCACCGTCGCCGCCAGGTGCAGCTTGGTCAGCGCCCCCTGCGGCCGCCGCGCCCCGGTCGTCCTGCCGTGCTCGGTACGCGCACGGGAACGGCGCCCCGCCGCGCCCTCGCCCAGGCCCGGCACGCTCAGCATCTTCGTACGGAACGGCTCGGCGGCCTTGACGGGCGCCTGCTCGGGCGCACCGCCGCCGGGACTCGGAGCGGGTGCGGGAGCCGGGGGTTCCTCAGGGGCGGCGTCCGGTTCACCACCCTGCGGGGGTACGCCACCGCCGCCGGGGCCGCCACCACCGGGACCGTCCGGCCCCGGATCGGGGTCGTCGTCCCCGCCCCCGAACTCCTCCAGGGTCTCGTCCAGCTTGTCCTCGTCGAGCCCCGGCGCGTCGAAGGGGTTGCGCCTGCGCCGGTGCGGCAGCGCCAGCAGCGCCGCCTGCCGTACGTCGTCGGACGTGACGTCCGTGCGCCCCGCCCACGCGGCCAGCGCCGTCGCGGTCCGCGCCATCACGATGTCGGCGCGCATGCCGTCCACCTCGAACGCCGCGCACGTCGCCGCGATCTGCCGCAGCGCCGCGTCCCCCAGGGTCACCTGCGGCAGCAGCGCCCGCGCGGCCACGATCCGTTCCCGCAGCGCGGCCTCCTCGTCGGCCCACCGCGCCGCGAAGGCGGCCGGGTCGTCGTCGTACGCCAGCCGGCGCCGCACCACCTCGACCCGCTGGTCGGGCTCCCGCGAGGCGGCCACCTCCACGGTCAGCCCGAACCGGTCCAGCAACTGCGGCCGCAGCTCGCCCTCCTCCGGGTTCATCGTCCCGACCAGCAGGAAGCGCGCGGCATGCCGTACGGAGACGCCCTCCCGCTCCACGTACGAGGCACCCATGGCGGCCGCGTCCAGCAGCAGGTCCACCAGGTGGTCGTGGAGGAGGTTGACCTCGTCGACGTACAGCACGCCCCGGTGCGCGTCCGCCAGCAGGCCGGGCTCGAACGCCTTGACGCCGTCCGCGAGCGCCCGCTCGATGTCCAGCGCGCCCACCAGCCGGTCCTCGGAGGCGCCCACGGGCAGCTCGACCATGCGGGCTGGCCGCGCCACGCCCGTACCGGCCTCGTGCGGCCCGTCGGGACACGCAGGGTCGGGGGAGCCGGGCGCGCAGGAGAAGCGGCAGCCGGGCACGACGTCCACGTCCGGCATCAGGGCGGCGAGGGCACGCACGGCCGTCGACTTGGCGGTGCCCTTCTCACCGCGTACGAGGACACCGCCGACGGCCGGGGACACCGCGTTCAGCAGCAGCCCGAGCCGCAGGTCGTCCATGCCGACGATCGCGGTGAAGGGGTAGTGGGGTGCAGCGCTCATGAAGGTGCTCCGGGTGCGATGAAGGGAAGTCCTGTGGGCGGGCCCTGCTCGATCAGTTTCCAGAGAGCGTCCGTGTCCGCGTGTTCCTCGATCAGGTCGCCGAGCCGGTCCAGCTGTTCCTCGCGCAGGGCGCCGAAGGCCGTGTCGGGCGCCGGGACGAACCGCCGGCCGGCCGCCTGGGCCACCTCCCGGAGGAACGCGCGGCGGAATCCGTCGCTCTCCAGCGAGCCGTGCCAGTGCGTACCCCACACCGCCCCGACGCGGCAGCCGTCCAGGAACGGCTCGCCGCCCTGTACCGCGGCGACGCCGTGGTGGATCTCGTACCCCTCGACCCGCTCGCCGAGGGCCTCGCCGACCGGCCGGGCCAGGGTCTTCTCGGGCGCGAACCGCACCCGTACCGGCAGCAGGCCGAGTCCGGCCACCTCGCCGGCCCGGGATTCGACGTCGTCCTCGATGTGCTCGCCCAGCGCCTGGAAACCGCCGCAGATGCCCAGCACCGGACGGCCTTCGGCGGCCCGCCGGGTGATCGCGTCCGCCAGGCCCCGCTCACGCAGCCACGCCAGCGCCTTCACCGTCCCGCGCGTGCCCGGCACCACGACCAGGTCCGCGTCGACGAGCTCCTCCGGGCGGTCCACGAACCGGACCACGACCCCCGGCTCGGCGGCCAGCGCGTCGACGTCGGTGAAGTTGGACATCAGCGGTACGGCGCAGACGGCGACGCGCAGCACGTCCTCGCCGACCGGCGGTGCCACGACCGACTCGCGCACCGCGCCGCGCAGGGACACGCGCAGCCCGTCCTCCTCGTCGATGCCGAGCCCGTGCGCGTACGGCAGGACGCCGAACGTCCGGCGCCCCGTCAGGCCCAGCAGCATGTCGAGGCCCGGCTCCAGCAGCGTCACATCGCCCCGGAACTTGTTGACCAGGTAGCCCGCGATCAGGTCCTGGTCCCCGGGCGCCAGCAGCGCCGTCGTCCCGAAGAACTGCGCGAAGACCCCGCCCCGGTCGATGTCACCGACCACGACCACCGGGAAACGGGCGGCCCGCGCGATGCCCATGTTGACGATGTCGTTGCGGCGGAGGTTGATCTCGGCGGGACTGCCCGCGCCCTCGCAGATGACCGCGTCGTACGTGCTCCGCAGCTCCTCCAGGCACTCCACGACCGTGCCGAGCAGCGCCTGCTGCCGGCCTCCGTGGTAGCCGCGCGCGCTCAGCTCGCCGACCGGCCTGCCCATCAGCACGACCTGACTGGAACGGTCACTGCCCGGCTTCAGCAGCACCGGGTTCATCAGCGCGGTCGGCTCGACGCGCGCCGCCTGCGCCTGCATGGCCTGGGCGCGCCCGATCTCCGCGCCCTCGCGCGTGACGAACGAGTTGAGGGACATGTTCTGCCCCTTGAACGGCGCGACCTTCACGCCCTGCCGCACCAGCCAGCGGCAGATGCCGGCCGTGACGACGCTCTTGCCCGCGTCGGACGTGGTGCCCGCGACGAGCAGCCCCCCGCCTCTGTTCATGTACGCCTCCGCTTGATCGCCCCGTACGCCAGCCGCCCGCCCACGCACACCGCGAGCGTGAGGGCACTCACCCGGCGCGACAACCGCACCGCACGCTCGATGTCCGCCACCTCCACGGCCCGGCCCTCCCCGTTGAGCACGGGCCGGTGCTCGACGCGGCCACCGTACGAGAGCGTCCCGCCGAGCCGTACGCCCAGCGCGCCCGCGAACGACGCCTCGACCGGGCCCGCGTTGGGGCTCGGGTGCTTGGCCGCGTCGGCCCGCCAGGCCCGTACCGCGCCGCGCGGGTCACCGCCCGCGACCGCCGCCAGGGCGGCCGTCAGGCGGGCGCCGGGCCAGCCGGCCACGTCGTCGAGGCGGGCGGACGCCCAGCCGAAGCGGCGGTACTTCGGCGACTTGTGCCCGACCATCGCGTCCAGGGTGTTCACCGCCCGGAACGCCACCAGCCCCGGCACACCGCCGATCGCGCCCCAGACCAGGGCGCCGACCACGGCGTCGGAGGTGTTCTCGGCGACCGACTCGACCACCGCGCGGGCGATGCCGGGGCCGTCCAGGGCCTGCGGGTCGCGCCCGCACAGGTGCGGCAGCCGCTCCCGCGCCACCTCCAGGTCACCGGCGGCCAGCGCGCCCCCGATGGCGCGGGCCTCGCGGCCCAGGGTCGTACCGCCGACCACGGCCCACACGGAGGCGGCGGTCAGCGCGACGGGAAGGGCGCGCCGGTCGCGTACCGCCCGGGCGGCGAGCGCCGCCGCGCCGGCCGCGCCTCCGGCGCACACCACGGCGTGCAGCGCGCCCCACGCGCGGTGGTCGCGCCACAGCACGCCCTCGACACCGGCGGCGGCGCGCCCGAAGGCGGCTACGGGGTGCCCATGGCGGGGATCGGCGAGGAGCAGGTCGGCGGCGAGCCCGGCGGCGGCGCCGTACGCGAACACATGGTCGCTGCGCATCGGATCAGCCCGCCGATACGCCTCGCCGACCGTCTGGACGTGGATGTCTGTACGCAGCTGAACGGCAGCCGGGCATGGGCGATGTCCTCACTCAGGGTCCGCGCCCTGGCTCGACGTGACCGGCGACGAGAGTTCCTGACTCATCCGGCCCTCCTGTTCGGTGGGCCGGACTCACAGTGGCGGGACCGCGCCGGATTCGCACCGGCTTCCTCTCCTGCCGCCGTAATGGCCCCGGCAGTCCACCACGCCCCGCGACGCCCGTCAACTCGCCGTTGACCTGCGGCGGGAGGGTGTGTTGAGGCACACACCGGCGCACGAGGCCGGGCACGACGGCGCCCCCGGAACGAAAACCGTTCCGGGGGCGCCGTCGTGCGTTCGTCGTCAGGTGACGATCAGGAAAATCCCGTACGCCACGGCCGCCGCGCAGAGCGCGAAGCACGCGTACGCGCCGGTGCGGGCCAGGGCGCCGGAGCCGCCGTTCGCGGAGGCCGTCTCCTGCTTGGAGAGGCCGACGATGCCGAGGGTGAACAGGCCCACCAGTGCGACGGTGGCCAGGAGGCTGACCCCGAAGACGGAGCCGAGAGCTGCCCAGTCGATCTTCATGCTGTTCTTTCCTTACACCGTGGCGGCGGGAGTCGCGGTGGTCTCGCCGGCCGGAGCCGGGATGGTGGCCTTGAGGTCGTCGGATGCGGCCGCGACGGCGGCGGTCGGCGGCGGGGTGACGGCCGCCATCGCGGTGGTCACGACGCCCGCGGGCTCACCGTCCGCGTCCACGTCGTTGACGTTGGTGTGGTCGACGACCTGGCGGCGGGAGATGAACCAGATCGCGGCGCAGGAGGCGATCAGGAAGACCACGACGGCGGCGACGCCCCAGTCGCCCTGCCGGGTCACGAGCTCCGAAACGGCGGCGACCAGGCCGGCGGCCGGGAGGGTCAGGCCCCAGGCGACGAACATCCGGGTGGCCGTGGACCAGCGGACCACGCCGCCCTTGCGGCCGAGGCCCGCGCCCATCACGGCGCCGGAGCAGGAGTGCGTCGTCGAGAGCGAGAAGCCCAGGTTGGAGGAGGCCAGGATGACGGCCGCCGCGCTGGTCTGGGCGGCGAAGCCCTGCTGCGGCTGGAGGTCGGTGAGGCCCTTGCCCATGGTGCGGATGATGCGCCAGCCACCGAGGTAGGTGCCGAGCGCGATGGCGACACCGGCGGAGACGATCACCCAGACCGGCGGGTTGGAGCCGGGGGCGAGGGCACCGGCGGCGACCAGGGCCAGGGTGATGATGCCCATGGTCTTCTGCGCGTCGTTGGTGCCGTGAGCCAGGGAGACCAGACCGGCGGAGGTGATCTGACCGGCGCGGTAGCCCTTGCGGCCGGTCTTCTCGTCGATGTTCGCGCCGGCCTTGTAGGTCAGGCGGGCGGCGAGCATCGCGGCGAGGCCGGCGACCAGCGGCGCGGCGATGGCCGGGATCAGGACCTTGGTGACGACGACGCCGCCGTTGACGCCGCTGATGCCGACCGAGGCGATGGTGGCGCCGATCAGGCCGCCCATCAGGGCGTGGGAGGAGCTGGACGGCAGACCGACCAGCCAGGTCAGCAGGTTCCACAGGATCGCGCCGACGAGCGCCGCGAAGATCACTTCGGGTTGGATGCCCTCTTCGTTGACGAGCCCGCTGGAGATCGTCTTGGCGACCTCGACGGACAGGAAGGCACCGACCAGGTTGAGCACGGCGGACATGGCCACCGCCGTCTTGGGCTTCATCGCGCCGGTCGAGATGGTGGTCGCCATCGCGTTGGCGGTGTCATGGAAACCGTTCGTGAAATCGAACACTAGAGCTGTCACGACCACAATGGCGAGCAGCAGCGTGATGTGTTCCATTTACCCAGGCAATCGTTCGACGTCAGTGGCTCGGCGAACGTAAGCAACCTGAGTGAACGGAAGGTGAACTGGGTCGGGCGTCATGGTGACCCAAACCGGGCTGCCCCCGTTCCGCTTCCGCCCTCTCCGGTGCAAGCCGATGGGCCCGGGCCCGGGATCTGGGCGGTTTCGGCCCTCTTACCGTCTCTTCCTGTCCTTTCGTGAAGGTCCTCCAGTCGGCTGGTCGCCCCGCAGAAGAGATTCTTGTCACCCCCCTTCCTGTCGCCGCTTTCTCCGCCCCCGCCGCTCCGTAGGGGCGGAAACCCGAAGCGGCCGCCGCTCCTGGCCCCACCGGAGCCTGCCGGGCTCCGGTCCCGGAGGGGCGGCCCACCACCCCGAGGTCGCCGGGCAGGCCGGACCCCCGGCCCCGGAGGGGCGACCCACCGCCCCAAGGGTCGCCGGGACACTGCGAGGAGCGGCTGAAAGGATCGGGTGCATGACACAGGACGCGATCGAGCGGGCATGGGACGCACTGGTCGGCACCGCCCGCAGGACAGTGACGGACGGGCTGGTCGTCGGGACCTCAGGAAACGTTTCCGCGCGGGTGGGCGACCTGGTGCTCGTCACCCCCAGCGGCGTGCCCTACGACCGGCTCACCCCCGCGGACACCGTCGCCGTCGACCTCGACGGCACCCAGGTGCGCGGCCGGCTCGCCCCCACCAGCGAACTGCCCATGCACCTGGAGATCTACCGCCACACCGACGCCCGCGCCGTCGTGCACACCCACGCCGTGCACGCCACCGCCGTCTCGACCCTCGTCACCGAACTCCCGCTGATCCACTACATGGCCGCTGCGCTCGGCGGCCCCGTCCGCGTCGCCCCGTACGCCCTGTACGGGACGGAGGAACTGGCCGAGCACATGCTGCGCGCCCTCGACGGCCGTACGGGCTGCCTGCTGCGCAACCACGGAACGGTCACCTACGGCGCCTCCCTGGACCAGGCCTACGACCGCACGGCCCAACTGGAGTGGATGTGCCACGTGTGGCTCACCGCCTGCTCCGTCCCCGGTCACACCCCCAGCCTGCTGTCCGCCGCCGAACTGCACGAGGTGGCGGAGAAGTTCCGCGGCTACGGCCAGACCCGCTGACCGCGCCGGCCGCCACGCCGCAGGACGCCGCCCACTGGCATCCGCCCCCTCGGGTGCCGACACTGGAACGGTGCGCCCGGCTACAGCGACGGCAGCGGCCGTCACCACTCTGATCGGTGCCGGCGCGGCCGCGGTCGCGGCCGGCCGGTACGCCAGCAGCGCCGCGCTCAAGGTGCCGCCCGGCCGGCCCCTGCCCGGCGAGCCCCGGCTCACCGTGCACGCCACGGCCGCCGGGCAGATCACCCTGACCCGCTGCCTCACCTCCCGGCGGCCCGGCACCTACGGCCTGGCCGGGCCCGACGTCCACGCCGTCGTCGGCCCCGTCCTGGACGACGTGCCGCACACCGCCGACACCGTCGTACGCCGCCTCGAACGGGTCACCGAGGGCCGACTGGAGGTCGGCAGCCGCGTCGGGTTCACGCCCCAGCTCCACACCGGCACCCCCGCCACCGCGCTCGGCCTGGAGTACCAGAACGTGGAGGTGCCCGGCGAACTCGGCGCCCTGCCGGCCTGGTTCGTGCCCGCCGCCCGCTCGACCTGGGTCATCGCCGTCCATGGCATCGGCACCACCCGCGAGCACCCCATGAACCTCATGGGGTTCCTCCACCGGATGCGTCTCCCGGTGCTCGACCTCGCCTACCGCGGCGACCCCGGAGCGCCCCGCCCCGTCGGCGGACTCGGCCACCTCGGCGACTCCGAGTGGCGCGACCTGGACGCCGCGATCCGCCACGCCGTGCGGCACGGCGCCGAACGCGTCATCCTCCACGGCTGGTCCACCGGAGCCGCCATGGCGCTGCACGCCGCCGCCAACTGCGGCCTCCGCGACCGGATCAGCGGCCTCGTCCTCGACTCCCCGGTCCTGGACTGGGAGGCCACCGTGCGCGCCCTGGCCACCGCCCGCCGCATCCCCGCCCCGCTGCTCCCGCTCGCCGTCCGCGCCGCCCAGGGCAGCACCGGGGTGCACGGCGACCGGCTCGCCGAAGCGGCCGACCCGCAGGGACTACGCGTCCCGACGCTCGTCTTCCACGGCCCCGACGACCACCTCGCCCCCTGGCGGACATCCCGCGACCTCGCCTCCCGCCGCGCCGACCTGGTCACCCTCCACACCGTCCGCGACGCCCCCCACGCCGCCATGTGGAACGCCGACCCGCACCGCTACGAAGAAGCCATGCGCCGCTTCCTCACCTCCCTCGTCTGACCCTCCACGCGCGCTCCGCGCAGCGCTCCCCGACGGCCCCCGCCCCCGGCACGAACCCGGCGAATCGGATTCCGTTTGGGCTTTCGGGGCGTCAGCGGGAAGACTGCCCCCGTGACGTCTCGAAAGCCTGATGAGCAACTGGCGCGCAATTCCAGACTCCGACTCGTCCGTCCGCGGCCCCTGACCACGGCCCGACGGGCCGTGACGACCCGGCGTACCCGGCCGGTGCCGCGGCCGCCGGAGGGGACACCGCCGCCCGCCGAGCTGGCCCGACAGGCGAGGACGGTGCTCGCCGACGCCGTGCGCATCGCCCGCTGGGCCGCCGTCGAGCGGGACCGCGACCACGACCAGGACGCCACCTCCGCCACGGAACGGGCCGCAGCCGCCCTCAACATGACCCCCGCTCAGGTGCGCGCCGGCTGGGACCGCGCCCGGCTCGCCGGACTCGTCGAACTCCACGGCGACACCGCCCGCCCCGGCTGGCGGCTGCGCGCCTGGGACCGGGACGACTCCGCCGTACTGCGCGGCTGGGTCGCTCTCTTCGACGCCTGGTCGCTCGTGCACCCGGCGCCCCACGACGTCGCCCCCGCGGCCGTCGCCGAGGTCGTGGAAGCCGTCCCCCAGGTGCTCTCCCTCCTCCAGCTCTCCGCCGGGCCCGTGGCCGTCCCGGCCCTGCTCGACCTGCTCCGGCAGCGCGTCGCCGAACTCCGCGACGAGCGCTGCGAGGTCCAGGGCGGCCCGCGGCAGCCGCCGCCCCTCCCCGGCCCCGATTCCCTCGCCCGCCTGCTCGACTGGGCCCTGGAGGGCCTCGCCGCCGTCGGCGCACTGACCCTCGGCGACGGCCAGGCCACCCTCACCCCCCTGGGGAACTGGGCGGTGTGGGTCAAGCTGGAGCAGATCTGCGTGGCCGCCCAGAGCCCCGCCGGGCACATCGAGCAGTCGGCCGAGGACATGCTGCGCGGCTGCGCCCGCCTCACCCCGGGCCCCGCCCGGGTCGAGTACCGCGCCTGGCTCGCCGCCCGCCCCGTCGGCAGCGCCGTCACCGAGCTGCTCACCGTCGCCCGGGGCGAGGACGCCCTGCTGCGCGGCCTCGCCTTCGAGGCGCTCCGGGTCGTCGGCGCCCCCGCCGAGGCCGAGGTCCGGGCCGCCGCCGAAGAGGTCTGCCTGCGCCCCTACGCCCTGCTCTGGCTCGCCGAGTACGAGGGCGCCGACCCCGACGACGCCCCCGACGTCCTGACCCGCGAGGAGGCCACCTGGCTCTGGGTGGACACCGCGGCTGCCGTCGCCGACCACGGCGAGAGCGCCCTCCTGGTCCGCCACCTCGAGTCCGCCGTCCAGGGCACGGTCCCCGCCCTGCTCGACGAGGTCCGGGCGGTGGGCCATCCCCGCACCGTCCAGGTCCTGGTCGCCCTGGCGGCGGCACACCCCGACCCCGCCCTCGCCAAAGCGGTGCGCCGCGCGGCCTTCCAGGTCCACACCGGCGGGGCGTGACCCGGCGCTACCCCGCGGCGCCGGGGGCGTACGTCCCGAAGCTCCAGACGTTGCCCTCGGCGTCCCGCGCCATGTAGTCCCGCGAGCCGTACTCCTGGTCCGTGGGCGGCATCAGGATCTCCACCCCGTGCTCCACGGCCCGGGCATGGTGCGCGTCCACGTCCTCCACCACCACGTACACCCCCACCGGGCCCGCGCCCGCCATCGCCTTGGCGAAGACCCCGTCCCCGCCCTTGGTGCCCAGCATCACCATGCCGTTCCCATGGGCCAGCTCGGAGTGGACGACGTAGCCGTCCTCGCCCTCGTACACACTCACCTCGGTGAAACCGAAGGCTTCCTTCAGCGTTCTGATGGCCGCCTTCGCGTCGTCGTACAGGATCGTCGGATAGATGCTCGGTACGTTCGCCATGCTGATCACTCTCCGATTCGGCGCTCGACTTCGACCTTTCGGCCTTGCGGCCTTCGACCTTGCGACGTTCGACCTTGCGACTGTGATCCGGATCTCAGCTGTTCCTCAGTCTGGCACCCGCCACTGACAACGCCGCCCCGGGCGCCCCGCGCTCACCGGAAGGTGTTGCACACTCCCGGAAAGCGCCCGCGCACGCTCCCGACCCGCACGGGCCACCGACCACCGCGCGTCTCCCGGCGCTCCATCGTGGCCGAAAAGCAGTTGCACCCGCCCGTTAGACTGGCCCGTATGGCCATTCTCCCCGTGCATTAGACCGGCGTCGAAGCCACCGCACCCGATGTCCTTCCGCCGTCTTCCCCACCGCCCTGGAGTCTGTCCGTGATCACCGCTTCCGGCATCGAGCTGCGCGCCGGCGCCCGCGTTCTCATCGAGTCCGCTTCCTTCCGCATCGCCAGGGGCGACCGCATCGGCCTGGTCGGCCGCAACGGCGCCGGCAAGACCACCCTGACCAAGTGCCTCGCCGGCGAGGGCGTCCCCGCCGGCGGCACGATCTCCCGCTCCGGCGAGGTCGGCTACCTCCCGCAGGACCCCCGCACCGGTGACCTCGACGTCCTGGCCCGCGACCGCGTCCTCTCCGCCCGCGGCCTCGACCTCCTGCTCCGCAAGATGCGGCAGAACGAGGAGCGCATCGCGAACGGCACGGGCGCCACCCGGGAGAAGGCACTGCGCCAGTACGAGCGCCAGGAGACGGAGTTCCTCACCAAGGGCGGGTACGCCGCCGAGGCCGAGGCCGCCACCATCGCCGCCGCCCTCGGCCTGCCCGACCGGGTCCTCGGCCAGCCGCTGCACACGCTCTCCGGTGGTCAGCGCCGCCGCGTCGAGCTCGCCCGCATCCTGTTCTCGGACGCCGACACCCTGCTCCTCGACGAGCCGACCAACCACCTCGACGCGGACTCGATCGTCTGGCTGCGCGACTACCTGAAGACGTACCGCGGCGGCTTCATCGTCATCTCCCACGACGTCGACCTCGTCGAGACCGTCGTGAACAAGGTCTTCTACCTGGACGCCAACCGGTCGACGATCGACGTCTACAACATGGGCTGGAAGCTCTACCAGCAGCAGCGCGAGGCGGACGAGAAGCGCCGCAAGCGCGAGCGCCAAAACGCCGAGAAGAAGGCCGCCGCCCTCAACTCGCAGGCCGACAAGATGCGCGCCAAGGCCACCAAGACCGTCGCCGCGCAGAACATGGCCCGCCGCGCCGAGCGGCTGCTGTCCGGCCTCGAAGAGGTCCGCGCCTCCGACAAGGTCGCCAAGCTCCGCTTCCCCGAGCCCGCGCCCTGCGGCAAGACCCCGCTCACCGCGGAGGGGCTCTCCAAGTCCTACGGGTCCCTGGAGATCTTCACCGACGTGGACCTCGCCATCGACAAGGGGTCGCGGGTCGTCATCCTCGGCCTCAACGGCGCGGGCAAGACGACGCTGCTGCGGCTGCTGGCCGGGGTCGAGAAGCCGGACACCGGCCAGGTCGTCCCCGGCCACGGCCTCAAGCTGGGCTACTACGCCCAGGAGCACGAGACCCTCGACCCGGACCGCACCGTCCTGGAGAACATGCGGTCGGCCGCGCCGGACCTCGACCTCGTCGAGGTGCGCAAGACGCTCGGCTCCTTCCTGTTCTCCGGCGACGACGTCGACAAGCCGGCAGGTGTCCTCTCCGGTGGTGAGAAGACCAGGCTGGCGCTGGCCACCCTGGTCGTCTCCTCGGCCAACGTCCTGCTGCTCGACGAGCCGACCAACAACCTCGACCCGGCCAGCCGCGAGGAGATCCTCGGCGCCCTGCGCACCTACAAGGGCGCCGTCGTCCTCGTCACGCACGACGAGGGCGCCGTCGACGCCCTCCAGCCGGAGCGGATCATCCTGCTGCCGGACGGGGTCGAGGACCTGTGGGGCGCGGACTACAAGGACCTGGTGGCCCTGGCGTAACCCCGGCCCGATCGTCTCCGTATGGATCATTCGGCCTACGTGTGATCCGTCATCTGAGTGAGTACGTCTCATACTGCGGCGTGGCGCCGGGTTGATTTCGCGACCCGGCCACACGCCGCTTTTCTTCCTCTCGCGCCGCCCTGACCTGGCGTTTCCTCGAAATTCAGCCTCCTGGCACCGGACCGCGGGCCGGAAAGCGGCCCCGGGGCGGCGAAACCTTGCCGCACGGACCTTGTCGAATGGCTGGCCAGGAAGCGCCCGAGGGGTGATCATGAGAAGACCAGAGCGCACTTCCCATGAGGAGGCACGGGTGGCCGAGACTCTGAAGAAGGGCAGCCGGGTGACCGGCGCCGCGCGCGACAAGCTCGCGGCAGACCTGAAGAAGAAGTACGACTCCGGTGCGAGCATCCGGGCATTGGCCGAGGAGACGGGCCGATCCTACGGATTCGTCCACCGGATGCTGAGCGAATCCGGAGTCACGCTGCGTGGACGCGGCGGAGCGACGCGAGGCAAGAAGGCCGCTTCGGCCTGACGGCCCCTGCGACTGACAGCCGAGCGCGGCTCGTCCGGCCCCACCGGTTACGGCAGGGCCACCCGGTCGATCGCAGTGTCGGCCGGGTGGTTACTGTGCAGTCACTTAATGGCTGCACTGCTGCACCGGACCCGGAGGCGCCCATGACCTCGCTCGACCCAGTCCTCGAAGTGCTCGACAAGGACGGCGTACGGCTCACCGTCGAGGACGCCGTTGCCACGGTGACTTTGACCAACCCGGCCAAGCGCAACGCCCAGTCCCCCGCTCTGTGGCGGGCGTTGACGGAGGCCGGTCGGTCGCTGCCGGGCAGCGTGCGGGTCGTGGTGCTGCGCGGTGAGGGCACGTCCTTCTCCGCCGGGCTCGACCGGCAGGCGTTCACGCCGGAGGGTTTCGACGGCGAGCCGTCGTTCCTCGATCTGGCACGCGGCTCCGACACCGAGCTCGACGCCGTCATCACCGAGTACCAGGAGGCGTTCACCTGGTGGCGCCGTAACGACATCGTGTCGATCGCGGCCGTGCAGGGGCACGCGATCGGAGCAGGCTTCCAGCTCGCCCTGGCATGCGACCTGCGGGTCGTGGCGCAGGACGTGCAGTTCGCGATGCGCGAGACCAGCCTGGGCCTCGTCCCGGACCTGACCGGCACGCATCCCCTCGTCGCGGCGGTCGGCTACGCCCGGGCGCTGGAGATCTGTGCCACGGGCCGGTTCGTCCACGCCGACGAGGCCGAACGCATCGGGCTGGCCAACCTCGTCGTGCCCGCGGGCGACCTCGACGGTGCGGTGCGGGACCTGTCGGCCGCCCTGCTGGCGGCGCCGCGCGACGCGGTCGTCGAGACCAAGGCGCTGCTCCGGGGTGCCGGGGAGCGTTCGTACGAAGAGCAGCGGACGGCCGAGCGCGCGGCCCAGGCGCGCCGCCTGCGCGACCTGGCCGGTCTCGCCGACTAGCCCGGCCCCTCGACGACGACGTCGGTGACCACCACGGTCACCGGCAGCTCACCGCCGACGGCCCCGCGTACCGCCAGTGCCACATCCAGGGCACGGTGGTCCGGGGCCGTCGCCAGTTCGATGCGGACGTGATCGGCCGCCCGGTGGACCGAAGGCCCCAGGACCGTCGTCAGCCGGGCCACGCCCGGGACGGCGGCCGCCGCGGCAGCCGCGGGATCCACCGGTGACGGGCGCTCCTCCTCGGATGGGGGAGCGGCGGCCGGCGAATCCGGCGGGGCGTCCAGGAGTGCCGTCACCCGGAGGTCCACCTCCCGGACGGTCAGCCCGAGCCGCCGCTCCGCCGCCGCCGACAGCGCGCTACGCAGCCGTTCGGCGAGATCCGGCAGCGGTACGCCGTACCCGGCGGCGAAGTCCGCCTCGATCCGCAGCGGGCCGGGCGGCACCGAGCCCGGCGGGGCCGGAAACGCGGGCGCGGATCCGGCGTCCGCCAGGGCGATCCGCAGCCGGCCGGGGTCCACCCCCGGCACCTGCCGGGCCGCCCGGCGCAGCACCGCGTCCGCGGCGCGCTCCGCGATCCAGGCCCCGTCCGCCGGACCGCCCAGGGGAAGAAGCCGGCCGAGACCGACCCTGCTCCGTACCGTCGCCACCCATCCGTCAGCCGTCGTCATTCCTCCAGCCTGCCCCATTCCTGGCGCGAGATCAGGAAACCACCCTTAATGTGAGCAAAGGAGAGCAAAAACTCCCGAAGGGATAACGGTGATGACGGACGCGTCGCAGACCGGCCAGGCCGGCCAGGCCGCTCAGGCCGACCAGGCCGCGAAGGCCGCGCGGGTCAAGGAGCCGGCGGCCGAGGAAGCCAGGAAGACCTCCGTGGCCAAGCGGAGCGGCGGTGGCGGCGACCCGGCATCCCGTGGCCGCACCACGATCGCCGACGGGGTCGTCGAGAAGATCGCCGGGCTGGCCGCGCGCGATGTGGTCGGCGTCCACGCGATGGGCAGCGGCGTCTCCCGGACCTTCGGCGCCGTGCGCGACCGGGTCCCCGGCGGCAAACCCAGCGTCACGCGCGGTGTGAAGGCCGAGGTCGGCGAGGTGCAGACGGCACTCGACCTGGAGATCGTCGTCGAGTACGGCGTCTCCATCCGCGACGTCGCCGGGGCGGTCCGGGAGAACGTGATCTCCGCGGTCGAGCGGATGACCGGCTTGGAGGTCGTCGAGGTCAACGTCGCCGTGAGCGATGTGAAGCTGCCGGAAGAAGAGGAAGACGAGCCGGAGAACCGGCTCCAGTAGCCAGCCGTTTGAGGAGCGCGCGATGAGCATGGCGATGGTCGGCCTGTTGGCCGGAATGGCGCTCGGCTTTGCCGGATACTTCGGCGGCTTCGGGGCGTTTCTGCTGGTGGCCGCCCTGGGGGCGGTCGGCTTCGTGGCGGGACGGTTCCTCGACGGGGACCTGGAACCCGGCGACTTCTTCCGGGGCCGTGACCGCGACGACCGGCGGCGGTGACGCGGTGACGGGGGTCCTGGCGGCGGAACGCGGGGCGACCACGATCGCCGACCGTGTGGTGGCGAAGATCGCCGCGCACGCGGCGCGGGAAGCACTCGACGAGGTACCGGAGGAGGAGCGGGGCGCCGGCGACGCCGGCCGGCCGCCGCACGCGACGGTCGTCGTGCACCGCGACACCGCACGCGTCCACATCAGCCTGGAACTCGACTACCCCTCCGACATCGGCGCCCGGTGCGGCGCCGTACGCCGCCAGGTGATCCGGCGCGTGCAGACGCTGGCGGGCATGGAGGTGCGGGAGGTGGCGGTCGAGGTGGAGCGGCTGCACTCCGGGTTCACCCGGGAGCGCGACAAGGGCCGAGGGAGGGTCAGATGAGCACGGTCACGCCCGCCGAGCCCGTACCGGTGCTGGAGGAGCGGGCGCGAGGTGGTGCGCACCGCTTCTGGTCCGTACGGCGCGTACCGGCCGCCCTGCTCGCGCTCATCGTCCTCGCCGGCGCGGGGCTGCTGCTGTACGACGTCGCCGCGGTACGGGCCGGGCGGCCCGGTATGCGCTGGCGGCGCGCCCTCGCCGACGACCTGGCAGCCCGGCCGCTCGACGACCTGTGGGTGCTCATCGGGGCCGTGGTCGTGATCGGCCTGGGCATCTGGCTGCTCGTCCTGGCCTGTACGCCGGGGCTGCGCGCCGTCCTGCCGATGCGGCGCGGTGGCGACCCGCTGCGCGCCGGGCTCCGGCGGGAAGCGGTGGAGGTCGTGCTGCGCGACCGGGCGATGGCGGTGGCGGGAGTGCAGTCCGCACGGGTACGGGCGCGGCGCCACAAGGCCTCCGTCCGGGCCGTGGCCCACTTCCGCGAACTCGGCGAGGTACGCGCCGACCTGGACGCCGCGCTGCGGGACGCGGTCGAGGAACTGGGCCTGGCACGGCCACCGCATCTGTCGGTGCACGTGGTGCGCCCGGCGCGGAAGGGGTGAGCGGACATGCTGAGGGCCGTCAACCGGGTGCTGCTGGGCCTCGTGGGGCTGGTGCTGGTGTGCGCGGGCGGGGCGGTGCTCGCGGCCGGCCTGGACCTGGGCGTGCCGTCGTGGTGGCCCTGGCGGGGCCCGGACGCCGTGCTGCTCAGCGAGTCGGGACGGAGGCGGTGGGCGTGGCCGGTCGTCGTCGCGGTACTGGCGGTGCTGGTGCTCCTCGCACTGTGGTGGCTGCTGGCCCAGCCGCGGCGGCACCGCCTGGCGGAGGTACTGGTCGACAGCCGGGACGGGGAGAGTGCGGTGCTCCGGGGCCGCGCGGTGGAGGGTGCCGTGGAGTCGGAGGCGGAGGCGCTCGACGGGGTCTCGCGCGCCCGCGCCCGGCTCACCGGCCGCCGTACGGCACCCTCGGCGCGCGTGTCGCTGCTGCTGGAGCCCCACGCGTCACCCGACGAGACCCTGTCACGCCTCCGGGAGGGTGCCCTGCGGCACGCCCGTGAGTCGGCGGGCCTCGCCGAGCTCCCCACGGAGGCCCACCTCCGCGCCGCCAAACACCCGGCACGCCGGGTGACATGACACCACGCCACGCCACGCCACACCGCGGGAGCCGCGGGCGGCACCGGTGTCGGTCAGAAGCCGTGGCGGGCGCCGCCGTCGACGGGGAGCATCACGCCCGTGAGGTACGAGGCCGCCGGGGACAGGAGGAACGCCGCGGTGTTGCCGAACTCCTCCGGGGTGCCGTAGCGGCGCAGCGGGATCCGGGACTCGTTGGCCGCGCGGGCGGCGGCCGCGTCGCCGGACAGGGCGTCCAGTTCACGGACGCGGTCCGTGTCGATGCGGTTCGGAAGCAGGCCGACGACCCTGATCCCGCGCGGCCCCAGCTCGTTCGCGAGGGACTTGGCGAAGCCCGCCAGGCCGGGGCGCAGGCCGTTGGAGATGGTCAGCCCGGGGATCGGCTCGTGCACCGAACCGGACAGGACGAAACCGATCACCCCGCCCTCCACCAGCGCGGCCGCCGCCGCCCGGGCCATCCGTACCGCGCCCAGGAAGACCGAGTCGAACGCCGCCTGCCACTGCTCGTCCGTGTTGTCCGCCGCCCACCCCGGGGCCGGGCCGCCGACGCTGATGAGAACGCCGTCGAACCGCCCGAAGTGCGACCGGGCCGCGCCGATCAGACGGTCGGGGGCCGCCGGGTCGGCGTTGTCCGCCGCGACGCCCACCGCGCCGGGGCCCAGCTCCTCGGCCGCCCGGGCGACGGCCTTCTCGTCGCGCGAGGAGACGACCACCTTCGCGCCGTCCGCCACCAGGGCACGCGCGGAGACGTTGCCCAGCCCGCGGGACGCACCGGTCACCACGTACACACGGTCCTTCAGTCCAAGATCCATGGCCCTATCCTGCCGTCTCCTCCCGCGCCAGCGCGAGGGCCGACCCCACGAGCCCGATGTGGCTGAACGCCTGCGGGAAGTTGCCCAGCTGCCGACGCGCCGACGCGTCGTACTCCTCGGCCAGCAGCCCCACGTCGTTGCGCAGCGCCAGCAGCCGCTCGAACAGCTCCCGCGCCTCCTTCGTACGGCCCGTCATGCGCAGCGCGTCCGCCATCCAGAACGAGCAGACGAGGAACGTCCCTTCGTCGCCCGGCAGTCCGTCGACCGGCACGCCCTCGGTGCTGTACCGCCGGATGAACCCGTCGTGGTTCAGCTCCTCCCACACCGCGTCCACCGTGCCGACCACCCGCGGATCGTCCGGCGGCAGGAAACCGACCCGGGGGATCAGCAGGGTCGCGGCGTCCAGCTCCCGGGAGCCGTACGACTGCGTGAAGGTGTTGCGCTCCGGGTCGTACCCCTTCTCGCACACCTCCCGGTGCACCTCGTCGCGCATCGCCCGCCACCGGTCCACGTCGCCGCGCAGCGACGGATTCCGCTCCAGCGTGCGCACCGCGCGGTCGGCGGCGACCCACGCCATCACCTTGGAGTGGACGAAGTGGCGGCGCGGCCCGCGCACCTCCCACAGCCCTTCGTCGGGCTGCCGCCAGGTCGACTCCAGGAACCCCAGCAGGCTCAGCTGGAGGTTCCACGCGTGCGACTGCAAGGCCAGCCCCGCCTCACGCGCCAGGTACAGGGCGTCGATGACCTCCCCGTAGACGTCCAGCTGCAACTGCCGCACGGCCGCGTTGCCGGTCCGCACCGGCGCCGACCCGGCGTACCCGCGCAGCCACGGCAGCTCCGTCTCCGGCAGCCGGCGCTCGCCCGCGAGCCCGTACATGATCTGGAGGTCCGCGGGGTCACCAGCCACCGCCCGCAGCAGCCAGTTGCGCCACGCCGCCGCCTCGTCCAGGTACCCGGCCGACAGCAGTGCGCCCAGTGTGAGCGTCGCGTCGCGCAGCCAGCAGTAGCGGTAGTCCCAGTTCCGTACGCCTCCGATGTCCTCGGGCAGCGAGGTCGTCGGCGCGGCGACGATCCCGCCCGTCGGGGCGTAGGTAAGCGCCTTGAGGGTGATGAGCGAGCGCAGCACGGCCTCGCGGTAGGGCCCTTCGTAGGTGCACTGTGCCGCCCAGGACTTCCAGTCCTCCAGCGTGTGCTCCAGTGCCTCGTAGGGGTCGATCAGCGGCGGCCGGGGCCGGTGCGAGGGGTGCCAGGTCAGGACGAACGCCACCTTCTCGCCCGCGCCGACGGTGAACGACGAACAGGTGCTGTACTGCTGACCCCATGTCTTGACCTCCGGCTCGCTGCGCAGCCATATCGAGTCGGGGCCCGCGATCGCCACCCGGTGGCCGTCCGTCCGGCGGACCCACGGTACGACCGACCCGTAGTCGAAGCGCAGCCGCAGTACCGCCGCCATCTCGACCGTGCCGGTGACGCCCTCCACGATGCGTACGACATCGGGGGCCTCATCGCGCTGCGGCATGAAGTCCAGCACCTTGACCGTGCCGGTGCGGGTCTCCCAGAGGGACTCCAGGACGAGGGAGTCACCGACGTAACGGCGCCGGGTGCAGGCGTGTCCGTCCTTGGGGGCGATCCGCCAGTGGCCGTTGTCCTCGTCGCCGAGCAGCGCGGCGAAACAGGCCGCCGAGTCGAAGCGCGGCAGGCACAGCCAGTCGATCGAGCCGTCCCTGCCCACCAGCGCGGCCGTCTGCAGATCCCCGATGAGGGCGTAGTCCTCGATGCGTTGCGTCACGCTCTGGCGTCTTCCCGCACCGGCGTTCGGCTAAGCAGCGGACGGCTCGGGCGCGGCAGTGGCCTGCGTCTCGCCGGCGGCGGCCGTCTCGCGGTCGCGCTTCTCGCGGCGTACGAGCACCACCCAGCCGACCGGCACGCCCGCCGCGAACAGCCACCACTGGACCGCGTACGCCATGTGGGCGCCGATGGAGTCGTGGTCGGGCTCGGGGATCAGCTCCGGGGTGTCCCCGGCCGGCGCCGGCGCGGTCTGCTCCAGGTACCCGCCGAGCACCTCGCGGCCGAGGCTCTTGGCCTGCTGCTCGCTGTTGATCAGCATCACCTGGCGGGCCGGCAGTCCGCTGAGGTCCTTGATGCCGCTGGCACCGGTCGTCTCGTCGGCCTTGAGCCGGCCCGTGACGGTCACCTCGCCCTTGGGGGCGGGCGGCACCTCGGGGAAGGACTTCTGGTCGGCGGCGGCCGGGATCCAGCCCCGGTTGACGAGGACCGTGCGGCCGTCGCCGAGGACGAGGGGGGTGAGGACCAGGACGCCGATCCTGTCGTCGGCGTTGGTCCGGCGGCGTACGACCACTTCGTGGGCCGTGTCGAAGGTGCCGGTGGCGGTGACACTGCGCCAGTAGTCGGAGCGGGGGACGGTGTGGCCGGGGGAGGTGAGCTCCGTCACGGGGACGGGCTTCGCCTTCAGGTTGTCCTCGATCAGCTGGTTCTGCGCGACCCGGTGCTCGTGCCGGTGGAACTGCCAGAAGCCCAGCTCGACCATCACGGGGATGAGAACGAGGGCGATGAGGGTGAGGATCACCCACTGCCGGGACAACAGGAAGCGGTACACGGTTTCGACCGTACCTGTTCCGGTTCGGGACCCCGATGGGGGGTCCCGTCCGGTTGCGTCACACCTTGTCGACGATGCCCACCTGGCCCTTCTCCGCGCGGGCGCAGTGCGCCCCGCAGAACCACTGGCCGTCGGCCTCGACGCCCTGGCCGATGATCTGGACCCGGCAGTGCTCGCAGATGGGCGCCATGCGGTGGATGGCGCAGGCGAAGCAGTCGAAGACGTGCACGGCGCCCTGCGCGTGCACCTCGAAAGACATGCCGTAATCGTTTCCGCAGACCTCACAACGTGCCATGCGCCACAGGGTGCGGTCTGGCGCTCCGCAAGGGGCGGCGAAACGCCAGGCGGTCACCCGTCTGCTTACTCGTCTGCCGGGGCCACGTCACGGAGCAACTGGGTGAACGCCGCCTCGTCGACGATCGGCGTGCCGAAGGACTTGGCCTTCACCGTCTTGGAGGTGGCGGCGTCCGGGTCGTTGGTGACGAGCAGGCTGGTCAGCCGGGAGACGCTGGTCGCCACATGGAGGCCCGCCTCGACCGCACGGTCCTCCAGCAGCTCGCGATCGATGCTGGTGTCACCCGAAAATGCCACCCTCATGCCCTGCTTGAGCGGTTTGTCCGCTTCGTACCGCCCGGGGTTGGGGTACGTGCACGCCGGTCGCTTGCGCGACGGGCGCCAGCCATTGGCGCGGTACGACGCCTGCTGCCCGATACGCGGCGCAGGCGACCCGCCGGAGGAGGGCGACGCCCATTCGGTGAGCGGGCGGCACTCCAGCAGCGGCAGCCGTACGCCCCGCTCCGCCGCCGTGTGCAGGCTCGGGCGGAACGCCTCGGCCAGCACGCGTGCGTCGTCCAGCGCGTTGTGCGCCTGCCGCTGCACGACGCCGAAGTGTGTGGCCAGGCTCTCCAGCCTGAAGTTGGACAGCGGCAGTCCCAGCTCCTTGGAGAGCGCGATGGTGCACAGGCGCTGGCGCACCGGAGCCGTCCGCTCCGCCCGGGCGTACTCGCGGGCGATCATCGACCAGTCGAACATGGCGTTGTGCGCGACGAGCACGCGGCCGTCGAGCCGTGCGGAGAACTCCGCCGCGATCTCCGGGAAGAGCGGCGCGCCCTCCAGCACGTCACTCGTCAGACCGTGGATCCACACCGGGCCGGGATCGCGCTCCGGATTGACCAGCGTGTACCAGTGGTCCTCCACATTTCCCTGCGCGTCGAGCCGGTAGACGGCAGCGGACACTATCCGGTCGTCGCGGGCGAGTCCGGTGGTCTCCACGTCGACGACCGCGTACCCCTGCTTCGGGTAGGCGGTCGGCCACGGTGCTGCTGTCGTACGGTCGTCGAGCATGGTCACTGAGAATAGAGGCCGCCACTGACAATGCCGTCGCCGGGCACGGGCTGCGCGGCCGCCGAGTTGACGCCCGCGCCCGTACACCGGTGGTTCAGGGGCCGGTTGACGCCTCGGCCGGCGTGGCGAGGAGCTCGCCCGGCGGGCGCCGTGCGTCCGGTGCCCGGTTCATGCGGATACGTCGCGAGTAGGAGCCGGCCGCTCCGCCGAGCCGGGGCGTGCACTGCCGTGGCGCGTCACGGCCCCCGCACGTGCCGCTCGACGCCGTGGTGGGCGCCGGGCGGCCGGGCGGGTGCGGATCCGTCCACCGGAACGTGTCCCGCTCCAGACCGGCTCGGCCGCACCGTCCGGGGCCGGGGCGGGACGACTCATGGCTGCCCCAACAGGCCCCCCACCAGGGCTCATACGGACGTGACGAACAGCCGTTCCGCGTCCACGGGACGGGCCGGCGCCGGGTCGTGCCCGGAGGATCGCCCGGCGACTGGACCGGCGCCCGCTCGCGGTTGCGCTCCAGCTGCGCGGGGGCAGGAACATCCGCTCCATAAGGCCCCGTTCGTGGGCCCCGGGCCGGGTGAGAGGAACCGTCAGCCACCACGGCGGCTCGGTGTCCCCGCCGTTCGGCGACGAACCGGCCGCGCGGGCGGTGCTCATGGTGGAGACGACCTGGTTCCCGCACCGCGCCCTGTGGCACCTGGTCTTCGGCGGCGCCTTCCGCCGCCACCGAACAGGGCTCCGGCTGGATCCCCGGCATCCTGGACATGCTGGACTACTGCCACGCAGGTCTGGTCGTGGCTTCCGCCTCGGCCGAATCCAAGTTGGGCGCCGGACTGCCGGCCTCCATGGGCAAGTGCCCCAGTGAGGTGTGGCGGGACAACTGCTTCGTCGGCGCGGCGGACGCGACGAGCCCGGCGTTCGCACCCGGCGGGTCGGTACGGGTCTGGTGAGCGCGACGGTGAGACCCTCCCGAGGTGACTGACGCACCCCACGAAGAGGAGCACGGCGGCGCGCTCGGCACACGCCTCAACTGGCTGCGTGCCGCCGTCCTCGGCGCCAACGACGGCGTCGTCTCCACCGCGGGTCTCGTCGTCGGCGTCGCCGGCGCCACCGACGACCGCGCCACCCTCCTCACGGCGGGCCTCGCGGGCCTGCTCGCCGGCTCCATGTCGATGGCGGTCGGCGAGTACGTCTCCGTCTCCACCCAGCGCGACTCCGAGAAGGCCGCCCTGGCCGAGGAGAAGCGGGAGCTGCGCGAACAACCCGAAGCGGAACTCGTCGAACTCACCGACCTCCTCGAAGCCCGCGGGCTGACCCGCGACGTCGCCCATGAGGCCGCCGAACAGCTCACGGAACGCGACGCGCTGCGCGCCCACGCGCGCGTGGAGCTGGGTATCGACCCCGACGAACTGACCAACCCCTGGCACGCGGCGGCCGCCAGCTTCCTCGCCTTCACCATCGGCGCCCTGCTTCCCCTCCTCGCCATCGTCCTCCCTCCGGCACCCGCCCGCCTCTACGTCACGGTCCTCTCCGTCCTCGCGGCCCTCACCCTCACCGGCTGGTCCAGCGCCCGCCTCGGCGCGGCCCCGGCCCGCCCGGCGATCCTGCGCGTGGTGGGCGGGGGAGCGCTGGCGATGGCCGTGACGTACGGGGCCGGGTCGCTGCTGGGCGCGGCGGGGGTGTGAGGATCACCCGTGCGTCCGTCTCACCACGATGCGAGACGGTCCATCGGCCCACCGACGAGGTCCGGCACTCGCCGGCGGGACGGCCGACGACAAGTCCCATCTGCCGCCCGGTCGCAGACACTGCGTCGCACCGCCTGGGGGAGTCGAGGCCTCTGACCCGGCCCCCCACCACTCGCGGTCCAGGTGTCAGTACCGGGGCGTACGGTGGGGAGGCCGTCCGGAAGACACCGGCTGAGAGCGAGGACCCGCCCGTCATGCGCGCCACCACCATCCACGCCCCCTTCGACATCCGCGTGGAGGATGTGCCCGACCCCGTCGTCGAGCAGCCCACCGACGTGGTGCTGCGCGTCCTGCGCGCCTGTGTCTGCGGCAGTGACCTGTGGGCCTACCGCGGCGAGGCGGCCCGGGTGCCCGGTCAGCGCATCGGACACGAGTTCCTGGGTGTCGTGGAGGAGGCGGGCGCGGACGTGGTCGGCTTCACGCCCGGTGACCTCGTCGTGGCGCCGTTCGTCTGGTCCGACGGCACGTGCGAGTACTGCGCCGAGGGTCTGACCACCTCCTGTGCCCGCGGCGGCTTCTGGGGCTCGGTCGGTTCCGACGGCGGGCAGGGCGAGGCGGTCCGCGTGCCCTTCGCGGACGGCACCCTCGTCAAGCTGCCGGCCGCCGCCGCGTCAGACGACCGGCTGCTGACCGCGCTGCTGGCGCTGTCCGACGTGATGGGCACCGGACACCACGCCGCGATCGGCGCCGGTGTGGGCAAGGGCACCACCGTGGCGGTCGTCGGCGACGGAGCGGTCGGTCTGTGCGGGGTGCTGGCCGCCAGGAGGCTGGGCGCCGAGCGGATCATCGCGCTCGGCCGCCACCAGGCGCGTACGGACATCGCCCGCACCTTCGGCGCCACCGACGTCGTCGCCGAGCGCGGGGACGCCGCCGTCGCCGCCGTACGGGAACTGACCGGCGGGCAGGGTGCCCACGCCGTCATCGAGGCCGTCGGTACCGAGCAGTCCATGCGAACCGCCGTCGGGATCGTCCGTGACGGCGGTTCCATCGGCTACGTGGGCGTACCGCACGGCAGCGGTACGGGGCTCGACCTGGGCGAGATGTTCGACCGGAACATCGCCCTGCGCGGCGGCGTCGCGCCCGTCCGCGCGTACCTGCCGGAACTGCTCCCCGACGTCCTCGACGGCACCATCGACCCGTCGCCGGTCTTCGACCTGACGGTCGGTCTCGACGGCGTACCGGACGGCTACAAGGCGATGGACGAGCGCACCGCCCTCAAGGTCCTCATCAAGCCGTGACCCACTCCGCGGCGTCCGTGCCCCACAGGCCCGGCGGGCGCGCCCAGTTCGCCGGTCCTCCCTCGTACGCCACCGGGGGCAGCGCGTGCCGCAGCCGGCCCATGGAGCTGTCCGTGGCGGTCATCCAGGGTTCCGGGTCGTACCCGCCATGCCGCTCGGGCCCCTTGGCGAGGCCGTGCACCAGCCAGTGCGCGGTCTGGGTGAGGGCCGCACGGGCGAGCCGGGTCCCGCCGCCGTCCCGGCCGTGCTGCTCGGTCAGCGCCCGCAGCACGGCGGCGGCCAGCAGGTATCCCGTGCCGTGGTCCAGGGCCTGGGCGGGCAGCGCGCCCGGTCCGCCGCCGGAGCCCTCCAGCGCGGCGATGCCCGTCGCCACCTGGACCAGGCTGTCGAAGCCGCGCCGCTCGTGCCACGGCCCGTACCGGCCCCACGCCGAAAGCTGGGCGACGACCAGGCCGGGGCGGCGCTCGGCCAGCGCCTCGGGGGAGAGCCCGAAGCGGTCCAGCGCGCCCGGCCGGTAGCCGGTCACCACCACGTCGGCGCCCGCGAGCAGCTCCTCGAACACGCGGTGGTCCGCACCGCGCCCGAGGTCCAAGGCCGTCGACCGCTTGCCCATGCCGGTGTCGTTGTGGGCCTCCTGGCTCTCCGGCAGGTGCGGCGCGTCGATCCGCAGGACGTCGGCGCCCAGCAGCGCGAGCGTCCGCGTGGCGACCGGTCCGGCCAGCACCCGCGTCAGGTCCAGCACCCGCAATCCGGCGCATGGCAGCAGCGCCGTACTCGTACCGGACATCCGACTCCACGCGCGCGTGGACCCCGGTCCTGCCCCCGCCTCCCCGATCCGCTCCAGGGTCAGTAGTGGCTGCCCCGCCACCAGGGCGCCCTGCTCGTGCGCGGCCCACTCCGCCGTGCTGCGCGCCGCGACGGCGAGGCCGCCCGCCGCGTACACGGTGTCCTCCACGTCCAGGGCGCCGCGCCCGGCGATCGCCTCGGCGACGGCGTCCGCCCCGGAGTCGTCCGGCAGGCCGAGCGCGGCGAGCAGCCGGGCCCGGTGGTGCGGGTAGTTCGCGTGTGTACGCACCCACCCGTCGGCCGCCCGCCAGAACCGGGACAGCGGCGCGAACGCGGTCCACGCCTTGCCGTCCACCCTGACCAGCCGGTCGCTGAGGAACGCCGTGGCCACCGCCCCGTCGTCGACCCGCACCCGCGGCACCGGCCGCCCGGTACGTACGGCGGTCAGCTCGGCCGCCGCGAGGGAGCAGACCGCGACGGTCGCGCGGGCCATCTCCATCACGGGCAGCCGGGCGGGCAGGCCGTCGGCGGGGCCGGTGTGGGTGACCCGCTCCAAAAGAGCTGGATCGGCACCGAGTGCCAGCCAAGCCTGGGACGTACCGGCACCGAAGGCAGTGTCCATACCCGCACTATGGCACTGAGTGCCAGGACAGGGAAGAGCCCCGGACGCGTACGCACACCACGCCCGGGGCCCCGGAACCGTTACCGCCGCACCGCGTCCAGCGCGTCCGTCATGCCCGTGCCGTAGAAGCCGTTGTCGCGCTTGCCGCCCTCGCACACCGCGTCGACCGTGCCGTCGCCGTTGATGTCGTACGGGTTGGTGCACGCCATGTCGTCGGCCTGCTTGTACAGCAGCGCCTTGACCTCGGCGGGCGAGGCGTGCGGGCGCGTCGACTTGATCAGCGCGGCCACACCCGCCACGTGCGGCGACGCCATCGACGTACCGCCCTTGTAGCCGTACTTGCCGCCCGGCAGCGTCGACAGGATCAGCCCGCTGGTGGCCGGTGCCTCCGGCGGCTGGTACGCCGTCGAGTCACCACCCGGGGCGGCGATGTCCACGACACCGTGCCCGTAGTTCGAGTACGAGGCCTTCAGGCCCTTGGCGCCCGTCGCGGACACCGTCACCACACCGTCCAGCATGGTCGGAACGTCCGGGCACTCGCTCGGGTCGACGACCCGCTCGACCGGCGTGGTGTCGTTCGGGCTGGTCTTGTCGGTCACCTCGTCCGACGCCAGGTCCGTACGGGAGTTGCCCGCCGCGGCGACATTGACCGCGCCCTTGCGCTCCGCGTACCGCGTGGCGCGCTGCAGCGCCTCCACCAGGGCGCCCTGGTCGAGGTCGTTCTTGCAGGTGTACATCCACGGGTCGACGTAGTAGCTGTTGTTCGTCACCTCGACGCCGTGCTCGGCGGCCCAGACGAAGCCGCAGACGACGGACTCGGTGTAGAAGAACCCGTCGGGGTTGGACACCTTGATCCCGGAGACCTTCACACCGGGGGCGACACCGGTGACGCCGACGCCGTTCTTCGCGGCGGCGATCGTGCCGGCCACGTGCGTGCCGTGGTCGCTCTCGGTCGGACCCGGCCGCCAGGACCCCTCGGCGGTGTCCGGCGCGCCGGTCACACAGTTCGCGGAGGCCGCGCGGTCGAAGTTCGGGGCAAGGTCCGGGTGGGTGTCGTCCACACCCGTGTCCAGCACCGCGACGGTGACCTTCTTGCTGCCGAGGGACTTCTCGTGGGCCTTGTCCGCCTTGATGGCCGGCAGGTCCCACTGGAGCGGCTCGAACGGGTCCTGGCCGTCGGTCGCCCGATCGGCGGCCGTCCGGGCCTCCTTGGCCGACAGGGGCTGCTCGGCCGCGATGTCGGTGGTCCGCTGGACGGCGAGCGGCGCGGTCCTCGTGGCCCCCGCCGACTTCACCCCCCGCACCTCGCGGATCGTCTTGGCGAAGTCCGGGTTCTGCGAGTGGACGACGATGACACCTATCTGGTCATAGGCGATCACCACCGTGCCGCCCGCCTCGGATATCGCCTTCTTCACCGCTTTGACGGTGGAGTGACCACCCGTCACATTCACGACGTACGACAGCTTCGGGCCGTTCGTCGTCGTGGCGGCGGCGACGGTGCCGGCGGCCGGGGCCTCGTCCAGCGGGGCGGCCGAGGCCCCGGCCGCCGGAAGCAGACCGAGCGAGGCCGTGAGGGCCAGACCGGCGGGCAGCGCGAGTAGGCGCCCGCGTCCGGTTCCCAGATGAGCCATGGGTTCTCCACATCATCCGTGACGTCCGCCCGCACACCGGGTGCGTGTGGGCGGGTACATGACGAGCGAAGCTATCGCCGATCATCCCGGCCCATCAATGACTTGGCGAAAGAAAGACGCCGCAGGTGAACCGCGTCGCCACGGCTTCCGTGCCGTTGACAGGGGAGAGCACCAGCGAGTGCCGCCCCCCATCGTGAGGTCCTTGTCCATGCCCAGCGCACCCGTGTCGCGAGGAGTTTCCGTGGTTACCGATGCACCGCCGCCCGAGGGCGGTACGGACACCAGTCCCGCCCAGCCCACGACAGAAGCGTTCGTCGAGGTGCAGGAGAGTGCGGAGTTCGGCGAACTGCGCCGCACGTACCGCTCCTTCGCCTTCCCCCTGACCATCGCCTTCATCGCCTGGTACCTGCTGTACGTCCTGCTGTCCAACTACGCGGGCGGCTTCATGGGCACCAAGGTGTTCGGCAACATCAACGTGGCGCTGGTCCTCGGCCTCGGCCAGTTCGTCACCACTTTCCTCATCGCCTGGTTCTACTCCCGGCACGCCGCAGGGAAGCTCGACCCCAAGGCGGAAGCCATCAAGTCCGGTATGGAGACCCGTATGGAGGCCGACGCATGAGCAGCCCCACCGTTCTGCTGGCCGCCGCGTCCGACGCCTCGGAGCACCGGCCGCTGATCATCACCCTTTTCGCCGCCTTCGTCGTCGCGACCCTCTGCATCACCGTCTGGGCCGGCCGCCAGACCAGAAACGCCTCCGACTTCTACGCGGGCGGCCGTCAGTTCACCGGCTTCCAGAACGGCCTCGCCATCTCCGGCGACTACATGTCCGCCGCGTCGTTCCTCGGCATCGCGGGCGCCATCGCCCTCTTCGGATACGACGGGTTCCTCTACTCCATCGGCTTCCTGGTCGCCTGGCTGGTCGCCCTGCTGCTGGTCGCCGAGCCACTGCGCAACTCCGGCCGGTACACGATGGGCGACGTCCTCGCGTACCGGATGCGCCAGCGTCCCGTCCGCACCGCCGCCGGCACCTCGACCATCGTCGTCTCGATCTTCTACCTGCTCGCCCAGATGGCCGGCGCGGGCGTCCTCGTCTCGCTGCTGCTCGGCATCACCTCGGACGGCGGCAAGATCGCGATCGTCGCCCTCGTCGGCGTACTGATGATCGTGTACGTGACCATCGGCGGTATGAAGGGCACCACCTGGGTGCAGATGGTCAAGGCCGTCCTGCTCATCGCGGGCACCCTGCTCATCACCTTCCTGATCCTGCTGAAGTTCGGCTTCAACCTCTCCGACCTGCTCGGCACCGCCGCCGCCAACAGCGGCAAGGGCGCGGCCTTCCTCGAACCGGGCCTCAAGTACGGCGCCACCGGCATCTCGAAGCTGGACTTCATCTCACTCGGCATCGCGCTGGTGCTCGGCACCGCGGGCCTGCCGCACATCCTGATCCGCTTCTACACGGTGCCGACGGCCAAGGCCGCCCGTAAGTCGGTCAACTGGGCCATCGGCATCATCGGCGCCTTCTACCTGATGACCATCGTGCTCGGCTTCGGCGCCGCCGCCCTGCTCAAGCCCGGCGACATCATCGCCTCCAACAAGGCGGGCAACACGGCCGCCCCACTGGCCGCTCTGGAGATCGGCGGTGGCGGTGACTCCGCGGGCGGCGCGATCCTGCTCGCCGTGATCTCCGCGGTCGCATTCGCCACCATCCTCGCCGTCGTCGCCGGACTCACCCTCGCCTCGTCGTCGTCCTTCGCGCACGACATCTACGCCAATGTGATCCGCCGGGGACAGGCCACGGAGAAGGAGGAGGTCCGCGCCGCCCGCTGGGCGACCGTCCTCATCGGCATCGTCTCCATCGCCCTCGGCGCGCTGGCCCGCGACCTGAACGTCGCAGGCCTGGTCGCCCTGGCCTTCGCGGTCGCCGCGTCCGCGAACCTGCCGACGATCCTCTACAGCCTGTTCTGGAAGAGGTTCACCACCCAGGGCGCCCTGTGGTCCATCTACGGCGGCCTGACCGCCTCCGTGGCGCTCGTGCTGTTCTCGCCGGTCGTCTCCGGCAAGCCCAGCTCGATGTTCCCGGACGCCGACTTCGCCTGGTTCCCGCTGGAGAACCCGGGCCTGATCTCCATCCCGCTGGGCTTCCTGCTCGGCTGGCTCGGCTCCCTGCTGTCGAAGGAGGAGCCGGACAAGGGCAAGTACGCGGAACTGGAGGTCAAGTCCCTCACCGGTGTCGGAGCGCACTGACGCGCACACCCTGTGCGACCGCACGCGGCCGCGCCGTCGGGATCGTCGTAGATCCCTACGACGCGGCCGTGCCGCTCCTGTGGACAATGGCCCGTGTTGTTGTCAGTGGGGTCACGTAGGCTCCTTGGTATACGGAACCTGGTAACCGGGGGAGGCGCCCACAGTGCTCATCGACACATTCGGCCGCGTGGCCACTGACCTGCGCGTCTCGCTCACCGACCGCTGCAATCTCCGGTGCACGTACTGCATGCCCGAAGAGGGCCTGCAGTGGCTCGCCAAGCCCGACCTGCTCACCGATGACGAAATCGTCCGGCTGATCCGCATCGCCGTCACCGACCTCGGCATCACCGAGGTCCGCTTCACCGGCGGGGAGCCGCTGCTGCGACCCGGCCTGGTCGGCATCGTCGAGCGCTGCGCCGCCCTGGAGCCCCGTCCCAGGATGTCGCTGACCACCAATGGCATAGGCCTCAAGCGCACCGCGACCGCCCTCAAGGCCGCCGGTCTCGACCGGGTCAATGTCTCCCTCGACACCCTGCGCCCCGACGTCTTCAAGACCCTGACCCGCCGCGACCGCCACAAGGACGTCCTGGAAGGCCTCCAGGCGGCCCGGGACGCCGGGCTCACACCGGTCAAGGTCAACTCGGTCCTCATGCCGGGGCTCAACGACGACGAGGCCCCCGACCTCCTCGCCTGGGCCGTGGAGAACGACTACGAGCTCCGCTTCATCGAGCAGATGCCGCTCGACGCCCAGCACGGCTGGAAGCGCGACGGCATGATCACCGCCGGTGACATCCTGGAGTCGCTGCGGACCCGCTTCACCCTCGACCCCGAGCCCGACGAGGCACGCGGCTCGGCGCCCGCCGAGCGCTGGATCGTCGACGGCGGACCGCACCGGGTGGGTGTCATCGCCTCCGTCACCCGGCCCTTCTGCCGGGCGTGCGACCGGACCAGGCTCACCGCCGACGGCCAGGTGCGCACGTGCCTGTTCGCCCAGGAGGAGACCGACCTGCGAGCGGCACTGCGCTCGGACGCGCCGGACGAGGAGATCGCCCGCATATGGCGGCTCGCGATGTGGGGGAAGAAGGCCGGCTCCGGTCTGGACGACCCGAGCTTCCTGCAGCCCGAGCGGCCGATGTCGGCGATCGGCGGCTGAGCGGCCCGTCAGTGATCCGAGAGGGACTCCCACTCGGCCAGCGTGACCACGTCCTTCAAGAAGCCCCGCACACCCAGGAACTGGGACAGGTACTCCCGGTGCTCCTCACAGGCCAGCCAGGTCTTGCGGCGCTCCGGCGTGTGCAGCTTCGGGTTGTTCCAGGCCAGCACCCACACCGCCGCGGTGCGGCAGCCCTTGGCGGAACAGATCGGGGTGGTCTCGTCGCTCACAACACGTCCAAACAAAAGCCCGAACAAAGGCGACGCCGGGCAGCCACGGGGGGAGCTGCCCGGCGTCGGTCCGTCGCTCCGACGGGGGATGCGGAGCGCCTACGAAGTATGTCACGGGGACCGGGGTCGAGTGCACTGAAACCACATGATTGATCTGAGCTTTTCTTGAGCTTTGCAGACCGGTGGCGGCTCAGTTCTGCTCGTACTGGCGTTCCTGCTGGGGTTTTTGGTGGTCCCGGCGATCCTCCGGCGCCGGTTCCGCGTGCGCCTGCGACCCGGTTTCCTCCGTCGGTTTCCCTCCCGGATGCCCCGAAGGCCCCCGCGTCAGCATGGGGCGCCCGGCCACCGGAGTCGGTACGAAGGACTGCGGCTGCGGAGGCGCCGTCTCGCGGCCCGCGTTGGCGATCACCACGGCGACGTACGGCAGCACGGCTCCCAGGACCAGCGCCACGATCGCCACGTGCCGCTGGACGTTCCACAGGGACGCGGCCGCGATCACCGCGACGGTCCGCACGGACATCGAGATGACATAGCGCCGCTGCCGCGCACGCACATCGTCCGCCAGCCCCTGACGGGCGCCGGTGATCCGGAAGACCTCGTCGCTCCCACGCTTCCGCATCACGTTCCACCACCCGGCATCCACGCCGGACGCTCCCCGGACCGGCTTGCCTCCACCGTACGCCCGCCCTCCGCCGCGTACG
Organism: Streptomyces sp. NPDC000229; assembly: GCF_040300825.1. Lineage (NCBI taxonomy): Bacteria > Bacillati > Actinomycetota > Actinomycetes > Kitasatosporales > Streptomycetaceae > Streptomyces > Streptomyces sp. NPDC000229. Next base: position 27,711 of record NZ_JBEPEL010000023.1, on the reverse strand, counting down.
AGACCGGCCCCCTCACCAGGCCGGACGCGGCGGGGCCTCACTCGTACGGAGGTGTCCGACATGCGCCGTCCGCCGGACGGGCCGAGACTTGTCGGGACTGCTCACGTCAATCCGTACCGAGGAGGCAGCCATGGGCTGGTTGTGGGCGATTATCGTCGGATTCGTACTTGGCCTGATCGCCAAGGCGATCCTGCCGGGCAAGCAGCACAGCCCCCTGTGGCTGGCCACCATCTTCGGCATCATCGGCGGCATCGCCGGTAACGCCCTCGCCAGGGCTTTCGGCATCGAGGCGACTCCGGGAATCGACTGGGGCAGGCACGCCCTGCAAGTCGCGGCCGCGGTCGTCATCGTCGGCCTCGGCGACATGCTCTACATGTCGATGCGGGGCAACAAGCAACGGGCCTGACGCGCGGCGGCGCCCCGGATGCTTCGCACACCCGGGGCGCCGCCGTGACGGACGACGCGGCGCGTCAGCCCGCGGCGACCTCGATCGCCGCCAGGTTCTTCTTGCCGCGCCGCAGCACCAGCCAGCGGCCGTGCAGCAGCTCGTCGGCGGACACCACGGCGTCCTCGGCGGTCACCTTGGCGTTGTTCACGTACGCGCCGCCCTCCTTGATCGTGCGGCGGGCCGCCGACTTGCTCGGTGCCAGGCCGACCTCGGCGAAGAGGTCCGCCACCGGGCCCGGCTCGGTGACCCGGGCGTGCGGCAGCTCCGCGAGCGCCGCGGCCAGCGTCGCCTCGTCCAGCTCCGCCAGCTCGCCCTGCCCGAACAGCGCCTTCGAGGCGGCGATCACCGCGGCGCACTGCTCGGCGCCGTGCACCAGCGTCGTCAGCTCCTCCGCGAGCGCGCGCTGGGCCGTACGGGCCTGCGGACGCTCCTCGGTGACCTTCTCCAGCTCCTCCAGCTCCTCACGGCTCTTGAAGCTGAGGATGCGCATGTACGTGGAGATGTCCCGGTCGTCCACGTTCAGCCAGAACTGGTAGAACGCGTACGGCGTGGTCATCTCCGGGTCCAGCCAGACGGCCCCGCCCTCGGTCTTGCCGAACTTGGTGCCGTCCGACTTGGTCATCAGCGGGGTGGCCAGCGCGTGCACATTGGCGTGCGGCTCCAGCTTGTGGATCAGGTCCAGGCCCGCCGTGAGGTTGCCCCACTGGTCGCTGCCGCCCTGCTGGAGCACACAGCCGTAGCGCCGGTACAGCTCCAGGAAGTCCATGCCCTGGAGCAGCTGGTAGCTGAACTCGGTGTAGCTGATGCCCTCCTGCGACTCCAGCCGCCGGGCGACCGAGTCCTTGGTGAGCATCTTGTTGACCCGGAAGTGCTTGCCGATGTCCCGCAGGAACTCGATCGCGGTCAGGCCCGCGGTCCAGTCCAGGTTGTTCACCATGATCGCGGCGTTCTCGCCCTCGAAGGACAGGAACGGCTCGATCTGCGAGCGCAGCCGCGTCACCCACTGCGCGACGGTCTCCGGATCGTTCAGAGTCCGCTCCGCGGTCGGGCGCGGGTCACCGATCTGCCCCGTCGCCCCGCCCACCAGCGCCAGCGGCCGGTGCCCGGCCTGCTGGAGCCGGCGGACGGTGAGCACCTGCACCAGGTGCCCGACGTGCAGGCTGGCCGCGGTGGGGTCGAAGCCGCAATAGAACGTGACCGGACCGTCCGCGAGAGCCTTGCGCAGAGCGTCCTCGTCGGTGGACTGGGCGAACAGCCCGCGCCACTTCAGCTCGTCGACGATGTCCGTCACGGTGTCGTGTCTCCTTGAACGATTCCATTGATCCGCTGTGCAACGGTGCGGCGATGCGAACAGCGATGTGAACGCCAGTCTATGGGGGTCACACGCCCTGGCTGACCGAACTCATGTTGAAGTCCGGCACCCGCAGCGGCGGCATCGCGGCCCGGGTGAACCAGTCGCTCCACTCGCGCGGCAGCGTCCGCTCCGTCCGGCCCGCCTCCGTGGCCCGCGACAGCAGGTCCACCGGCGACTCGTTGAACCGGAAGTTGTTCACCTCGCCGACGACCTCGCCGTTCTCCACCAGGTACACACCGTCCCTGGTCAGCCCGGTCAGCAGCAGCGTCGCCGGGTCGACCTCACGGATGTACCAGAGGCAGGTGAGCAGCAGGCCGCGCTCCGTGGCGGCGACCATCTCCTCCAGGGACCGCTCGCCACCGCCGTCCAGGACCAGGTTGCCGATCCCCGGAGTGACGGGCAACCGGGTGAGCGCGGCGCTGTGCCGCGTGGTGACGAGGTGCTCCAGCCGGCCCTCCCGTACCCAGTCGGTCGGCGCCAGCGGCAGCCCGTTGTCGAACACCGACGAGTCGTCGCCCGACGCGTGCGCGATCAGGAACGGCGCCGACTCCAGACCCGGCTCGTGCGGATCGCTGCGCAGGGTCAGGGGCAGGGGGGAGAGCGTCTCGCCGATCCGGGTGCCGCCGCCCGGCTTGGAGAAGACGGTCCGGCCCTCCGCCGCGTCCCGGGCGGCCGACGACCACAGTTGGTAGATCAGCAGGTCCGCGACGGCGGTGGGCGGCAGCAGCGTCTCGTACCGCCCGGCGGGCAGCTCGACACGGCGCTCGGCCCAGCCGAGGCGCTGCGCCAGCTCCGCGTCCAGCGCGATCGGGTCCACGTCCTTGAAGTCCCGCGTCGAGTGCCCCGTCCACGCCGACCGCCTCCGGTCCGGCGACTTGGCGTTGAGCTCCAGCGTCCCGGACGGCTGGTCGTGCCGCAGCCGCAACCCCGTCGACGTACCGAGGTACGTCGACGTCAGCTCGTGGTTCGCGAACCCGTACAACTCGCGGCCCCCCGCGCGGGCCCGCGCGAACGCCTCACCCAGCGCGGGCGCGAAGTCCCCGAACACCGCCGACGAGGTCTCGGCGGGCGCGTCCGTGAAGTCGGGCGACGCCTCCGCGCCGGACACCAGCGGCTGGGCGTCCTCGGCCGGCCCGGCCCCCCGCGCGGCGGCCTCGGCCGCCCGGACGAGCGGCTCCAGTTCCTCGGCGGTGACCGCGGAGCGGGACACCACGCCGGAGGCGGTGCCCTTCGCCCCGTCGACGGTGGCCATGACGGTGACCGTCCGGCCGCGCGTGACGCCGTTGGTGGTCAGGGCGTTGCCCGCCCAGCGCAGATTGGCGGACGAGTGCTCGTCCGCGATCACGACACACCCGTCGGCGCGCGACAGCTCCAGGGCCCGCTCGACGATCTCGTACGGCTTCGCTACGGGGCTCATCGGCCACCCTCCTGCGCGGTGTTAAGGATGTTCACGCCCCGGAACAGGGCCGAGGGGCAGCCGTGCGAGACCGCCGCGACCTGGCCCGGCTGGGCCTTGCCGCAGTTGAAGGCGCCGCCCAGGACATACGTCTGGGGGCCGCCGACCTTCTCCATGGAGCCCCAGAAGTCCGTCGTCGTCGCCTGGTACGCCACATCGCGGAGCTGGCCGGCCAGCCGCCCGTTCTCGATCCGGAAGAACCGCTGCCCGGTGAACTGGAAGTTGTACCGCTGCATGTCGATCGACCACGAGCGGTCGCCGACCACGTAGATCCCGCGCTCGACGCCGCCGATCAGGTCCTCCGTCGACAGCCCGCCCGGATCCGGCTGCAGGGACACGTTCGCCATGCGCTGCACCGGCACGTGCCCCGGCGAGTCGGCGTACGCGCAGCCGTTGGACCGGCCGAGGCCCGTCAGCTTGGCGATCCGCCGGTCCAGCTGGTAGCCGACCAGCGTGCCGTCCTTCACCAGGTCCCAGCTCTGGGCCTCGACGCCCTCGTCGTCGTACCCGATGGTCGCCAGCCCGTGCTCGGCGGTCCGGTCACCCGTCACGTTCATGATCGACGACCCGTACGCCAGCTTCCCCAGCTGGTCGAAGGTGGCGAACGACGTTCCGGCGTACGCCGCCTCGTACCCCAGCGCCCGGTCCAGCTCGGTGGCGTGCCCGATCGACTCGTGGATCGTCAGCCACAGGTTCGACGGGTCGACGACCAGGTCGTACCTCCCCGGCTCCACGCTCGGCGCCCGCATCTTCTCGGCGAGCAGCTCCGGGATCCGCTCCAGCTCGGCGTCCCAGTCCCAGCCGGTGCCGGTCAGGTACTCCCAGCCGCGCCCGACGGGCGGCGCGATCGTCCGCATCGAGTCGAACTCACCGGTCGTCCCGTCCACCGCGACCGCCGTCAGCTGCGGATGCAGCCGTACGCGCTGCTGGGTGGTGACCGTCCCGGCGGTGTCCGCGTAGAACTTGTTCTCGTGGACGGTCAGCAGGGAGGCGTCCACGTGCGCCACCCCGTCCGCACGCAGCAGCCGCGCGCTCCAGTCCGCCAGCAGCCCGCTCTTCTCGGCGTCCGGCACGGTGAAGGGGTCGATCTCGTACGACGAGACCCACGTCCGGTCCGCGTGCACCGGCTCGTCCGCCAGCTCCACGCGCTCGTCCGACCCCGCCGCCGCGATGACCTGCGCCGACAGCTTCGCCATGGCCACGGCCTGGGACGCCACCTTGGCGGCCGCGTCCATGGTCAGGTCCACGCCGGAGGCGAACCCCCACGCCCCGCCGTGCACCACCCGCACCGCGTACCCGAGGTCGGTGGTGTCCGACGATCCGGCGGGCTTGGCGTCCCGCAGCCGCCACGAGGCGCTGCGGACGCGCTCGAAACGGAAGTCGGCGTGCTCGGCGCCGAGCGCCCTGGCCCGCGCGAGCGCCGCGTCGGCGAGCGCCCGCAGCGGCAGCGCCGTGAAGGCTTCGTCGATGGAATGAGGCACGAATGTCTCCTGTCGTGTGAGACCGGTCGCCCTGATCATGTCGCGCCGCCCGGCCCTGTGCCCAGTGCTTTCGGCGGGGCTTTCTGTAGGGACCCGACAGTGACACCCGTACGCCACTGTCAGGGGTCGATTCTCCGTGGAGCGGGCCGGACCGATAGGTTTCCGAGGTACCAGACCGCTAAGGAAAGGGTGATCCGTTGAGCCGCTCGGTTCTCGTCACCGGAGGTAACCGGGGCATCGGCCTCGCCATCGCCCGCGCCTTCGCCGACGCCGGCGACAAGGTCGCGATCACGTATCGCTCCGGCGAGCCCCCGGAGGGCTTCCTGGCCGTCCGGTGCGACATCACCGACGCCGAGCAGGTGGAGCAGGCCTACAAGGAGATCGAGGAGAAGCACGGTCCGGTGGAGGTGCTGGTGGCCAACGCCGGTGTCACCAAGGACCAGTTGCTGATGCGGATGTCCGAGGAGGACTTCACGTCCGTCCTCGACACCAACCTCACCGGCACCTTCCGGGTCGTCAAGCGCGCCAACCGCGGCATGCTGCGCGCCAAGAAGGGCAGGGTCGTCCTGATCTCCTCGGTGGTCGGCCTGCTGGGTTCGGCGGGTCAGGCCAACTACGCCGCCTCCAAGGCCGGACTGGTCGGCTTCGCCCGCTCCCTCGCCCGCGAGCTCGGCTCGCGCAACATCACGTTCAATGTCGTCGCACCCGGTTTCGTCGACACCGACATGACCAAGGTGCTGACCGAGGAGCAGCGGGCGGGCATCGTCGCCCAGGTGCCGCTCGGCCGCTACGCGCAGCCCGACGAGATCGCCGCCGCGGTCCGGTTCCTCGCGTCCGACGACGCCTCGTACATCACTGGAGCCGTCATCCCCGTTGACGGCGGATTGGGCATGGGTCACTGATCACATGAGCGGAATTCTCGACGGCAAGCGCATCCTCATCACGGGTGTGCTGATGGAGTCCTCCATCGCCTTCCACGCCGCCAAGGTGGCCCAGGAGCAGGGCGCCGAGGTCATCCTGACCGCCTTCCCGCGGCCCACGCTGACCGAGCGCATCGCCAGGAAGCTCCCCAAGCCCGCCAAGGTCATCGAGCTCGACGTCACCAACGACGAGCACCTGGCCCGCCTCGCCGACCTGGTGCGCGAGGAGCTCGGCGGCCTCGACGGCGTCGTCCACTCCATCGGCTTCGCCCCGCAGGACGCGCTCGGCGGCAACTTCCTCAACACGCCGTTCGAGTCGGTGGCCACCGCGATGCACGTCTCGGCGTTCTCGCTGAAGTCCCTGACCATGGCCTGCATGCCGCTGATGCAGAACGGCGGCTCGGTCGTCGGTCTGACCTTCGACGCGCAGTTCGCGTGGCCGCAGTACGACTGGATGGGCCCGGCCAAGGCCGCGCTGGAGGCCACCAGCCGCTACCTGGCGCGTGACCTGGGCAAGCAGAACATCCGCTGCAACCTCATCTCGGCCGGCCCGCTCGGCTCGATGGCCGCCAAGTCCATCCCGGGCTTCACCGACCTGGCGAAGGTGTGGGACGAGCGCTCCCCGCTCCAGTGGGACATGTCGGACCCGGAGCCGGCCGGCCGCGGCATCGTCGCGCTGCTGTCGGACTTCTTCCCGAAGACGACCGGCGAGATCGTCCACGTCGACGGCGGCGTGCACATCATGGGGGCCTGAGCCTCAATACCGGCGCCGAAGGCCGCGCACCGCTCCGGGGGAGTGGTGCGCGGCCTTCTCGCGTGTCGCACTCATGTACGGTGCGCAGCGCTCCCAAGTCGAAGAGTCACCGATATCGCGGCAGACTGGTGCAGAACGGAAATGTGCGTCCGTTGCTCGGGGAGTTCGGGGAGGAGGTGTGGCTGTGGTGACGAAGCGCCAGGCCAAGCGTCATGCGAAGCGCCGCCGGGCCGGATCCCTGGCCGCCGCCGCGGCCCTGCTGTCGGGGCTCGCGCTCAGCGCCCAGGCCCATGCCGCCGAGAGGGACGTGTACGTCGCCTCGTGCCGTACGTCGGTCGAGGGTTCCCGCGTCACCGCGTACTGCCACAACCCGTACCCCGGCACGGACCGGGTCCAGCTGCACGTCGAGTGCGTCCGGTGGTGGGACATCGACTCCGACAGCGCGCCCGTCGACGTCGGCCCCACGGCCTATGCCGAGCTGACCCAGCGCTGCTGGAAAGAGGTCGGAGACGCCTGGATCAGTCACCGGCCGGCGCCCGGTCACCGCTGAGGCACACGAAGGGGTACCCGGCCGCCTCCGCGGCCGCCGCATCGGCGTCCCCGGCCCTGATCGCCTCCACCAGCCGCGCGTGGTCCATGTGGTTCTCCGGCCGCAGGTCCTGGCCCACGTCGTCACGCAGCCAGTCCCGCAGCAGATGGCCCAGGTCGGCGTAGAGCTCGGACATCACGTCGTTGTGCGAGGCGGCCACCACGGCCAGGTGGAACGTCGCGTCCGCCGCGACGAACCGCTCGGCGTCGCCCGCCTCCCACGCCTCCTCGCGCCGCGCGAGCAGGGCGTCCAGCTGCTGCATGTCCCGTTCCGTACGCCGCTGGGCGGCCAGCCGGGCGGCCGACGACTCCAGCGTGGAGCGCAGCTCGGCGATGTGCCGCGGATCGGCCGCCGCGAACCGGCGGTGCATCACCCCGGCCAGCTCGCTGGTGGCGATGACATACGTGCCCGACCCCTGGCGGATGTCCAGCAGGCCGTTGTGGGCGAGCGCCCGGACCGCCTCACGGACCGTGTTGCGTGCGACGCCCAGCTGCTCGACCAGCTCCGGCTCCGTGGGGATCCGGGATCCGACCGGCCACTCGCCCGAGGTGATCTGGTTCCGCAGCTCGGCGATCACCTGGTCGGAGAGCGCGGATCGGCGGGGAGAGCTGAGCGCCATGGTGCTCCTTGGCTCCTGGTGGTGGAGACCTCGTCAGAGGATTGGACAGTCAATCATCCCATGATTCTATGATGGGTCCATGTCCGACGAGCCGCAGACCCAGACCAAGACGCAGATACCGGCCCTCACCCCCGCGCCCACCCCCGCCGGAGCCGTCCCGCACCGGCGGACGGCCTGGCTCACCCGGCTCCTGATCGTCGGGCTCGTCCTCGCCGCGCTCAACCTCCGCCCCGCCATCACCAGCCTCGGCGCCCTCCTGGAGGAGGTGCGGACCGGGCTGCACATGAGCGGCGGCGTCGCCGGCGTCCTCACCTCCGTACCGCCGCTCTGCTTCGCGGTCTTCGGCATCACCGCGCCCCGGCTCGCCCGCCGCTTCGGCCCCGGGGCCGTCGTCTTCGCCGGCATGGCGGCCATTACGGCGGGTCTCGTCATCCGTCCCTTCACCGGCGGCACGGTCGCCTTCCTGGCCGCCAGCGCCCTCGCCCTGATGGGCATCGCCGTCAGCAACGTCCTGATGCCGGTGATCGTCAAGCGGTACTTCCCGGACCGCGTCGGGACCATGACCGGCCTGTACTCCATGGCCCTCGCCCTCGGCACCTCCCTCGCAGCCGCCGCGACCGTCCCGGTGACCGGCGCGCTCGGCGGGAACTGGCGCACCGGCCTGGCCGTGTGGGCGGTCCTCGGCGCGCTCGCCGTGGTGGCGTGGCTTCCGCTGGTCCGCGACCGGGGCGGCGACCGCACCGGCACCGTCGCGGCGGACGGGCCGGAAGGGCCGGAAGGGCCGGACGGGCCGGACGCGCGGGACCTCCGTGACGCGCGGGAGGCCCGTGACGCGCCGGACCTCCGTGACGCGCGGGAGGCCCGTGACGCCTCGGACAGCCCCGCGCTCCGGATCACCCGCAGCCGTACGGCCTGGGCGCTCGGCTGCTTCTTCGGACTCCAGGCCACCGGCGCGTACATCACCATGGGCTGGATGCCGCAGATCTTCCGCGACGCCGGAGTGTCCGCCGGCACGGCCGGAGTGCTGCTCGCCGTGACCATGGTGATGGGTGTGCCGCTCGCCTTCGTCATCCCCCGGCTAGCCGCCCGTATGAAGACCCAGGGCCCGATCGTCGTCGCCCTCGGCCTGTGCGGACTGAGCGGGTACGCCGGTCTCCACTTCGCCCCGGCGGCCGGGGCGTGGGCCTGGGCACTCCTGCTCGGCGTCTCCAACTGCGCCTTTCCTCTCGCCCTGACCATGATCGGCATGCGGTCGCGGACCGGGGGCGGTGTCGTACGGCTCTCGGCCTTCGCCCAGAGCGTCGGTTACCTCATCTCCATCCCGGGCCCGACACTGGTCGGCGCCCTCTACGAGCACAGCGGCGGCTGGGGCACACCCCTCGCGCTGATGATGGGGCTGATGGTGCCGCAGATGGTCGTCGGAATCATCGCGGGGCGGGACCGGACGATCGAGGACGAAGCCTGAGGTGCGAGACTTGGCCCATGCAGCCTGTGCTCGACCCGAATCCCCAGAACGGCCAGAAGAAGCTCCTCATCGTGCTGGGCACGATGCTCGCGATCGGCGTGGTCATCGGAATAATCGCCACCATCGCTTCGCCGTGACCCGGCGTCCCTGACCCGGCGTCCTGGGCCCGGCGTCCTGGGCCCGGCGTCCTGGGCCCGGCGTCCTGGGCCCGGCGTCCTGGCCCGGGGGTGGGGCTTCCCCCACCATCCCTTAGGGGGCCAGGGTCAGGGTCAAGTGGGTGGATTGCCGGATGGGCCCGACGGTCCGTGATCCGTAGCGTGGAGGTCACTTCGGTACATCGACCTCGACCTGGCATCACGGACCCATGGAGGCGGCCATGTCGGCCCGTACGCACCAGCACCGGACGCACGCCACCACCGTCACCACGACGGGCACCAGGACCGCTACCACGACCGTCACCACGACGCTCGGCACGGTCGGCTCCGCCGCCGGCGCCCGGCTGCCGTGGTGGGCCGTGGCCCTGCCCGTGCTCGCCTTCGCCTTCCTCTTCGGGCTGATAACCGGAGGCGGTGAGGCACACGCGGCGGGAGGCGACCCGGCGGTCGGCCGGATCCTCGAGCAGATCCAGCACACACTCGCGCGGTAGGCGGGCGAGCTGGTCAACACCCACCGCTCCACGGCGTGTTTCATGCGAAGCTGGGGAGCATGAGCGTCGATACACCCCGCAGGATCGTGCTACTCCGGCATGCGAAGGCCGACTGGCCCCAGGTGTCCGACCACGAGCGGCCGCTCGCAGAGCGAGGCCGCAAGGACGCCCCGGTGGCCGGCCGCCGACTCGCCGAGACCGGAATCACCTTCGATCTGGCCCTGTGCTCGACCGCGGCCAGGACCCGCGAGACATGGAAGCTGGCGGTGCAGGAGCTGCCCCAGCGACCCAAGACCGTGTACGAGGAGCGGCTCTACGAAGCCTCGCCCGGGGAGATCATCGCGCTGCTCAATGAAACCCCCGAGGACGTGAACGACGTACTCGTCATCGGGCACAACCCGGGCATGCACGCCGTCGCCGACGCCCTCGCCGGCGAGGCCGACGGGGACACCCTGGCCCGCATGAACCGGGGCGGCTTCCCGACCTCGGCCTTCGCCGTCGTCGGTTTCAGCGGATCCTGGAAGTCCGTGGAGCACGGCGTGGGCAAGCTGCTGAGCTACTGGGCGCCCCACGACTAGGCGCCCACCCCGTACACCGTAGGCGAAGGCCCGGACACCGAAGCGGCGTCCGGGCGTCCTCCGGCGTGGGTTCCCCGCTCAGACCTGGTCGGCGTCCGCCGCCTCGACCTCTTCGCGGGTGATGCCCAGCAGGTACAGCACCGTGTCCAGGAACGGCACATTGACAGCGGTGTGGGCCGCCTTGCGCACCACCGGCTTGGCGTTGAAGGCCACACCCAGACCGGCCGTGTTCAGCATGTCCAGATCGTTGGCGCCGTCACCGATCGCCACCGTCTGGGCGAGCGGTACGCCCGCCTCGGCGGCGAACCGGCGCAGCAACCGCGCCTTCCCGGCCCGGTCGACGATCTCGCCGGTCACTCGCCCGGTCAGCTTGCCGTCCACGATCTCCAGCGTGTTGGCCGAGGCGAAGTCCAGCCCCAGCCGGACCTTCAGGTCGTCCGTGACCTGGGTGAACCCGCCCGACACCACACCGACCTGGTAGCCGAGCCGCTTCAGCGTACGGATCAGCGTCCGCGCGCCCGACGTCAGCCTGACCTCGGCACGCACCTTGTCCACGACCGACTCGTCCAGCCCCGCGAGCAGCGCCACCCGCGCGTGCAGCGACTGCTCGAAGTCCAGCTCACCGCGCATCGCCCGCGCCGTCACCTCGGCGACCTGCTCCTCACAGCCCGCGTGCGCCGCGAAGAGTTCGATCACCTCGTCCTGGATGAGCGTCGAGTCCACGTCCATGACGACCAGCCGCTGCGCCCTGCGGTGCAGGCCGGCGGAGACGACGGCCACGTCCACGCCGACCTCATGGGCCTGCGTGGCCAGCGCGGTGCGCAGAGGCGCCGTCTCGGTGCCCGACACCGCGAATTCCACGGCCGTCACGGGGTACTTCGCCAGCCGGAAGATACGGTCGATATTGCCGCCGGTCGCGGTGATCGTGGCCGCTATGGCGGCTGTGTTCTCGGCCGTCAGCGGGTGCCCGAGCACGGTGACGTGCGATCGCCCGGACCCGCGCGGCCGGTTGTCACCGGTACCGGAAATGATCTCGGCCTGCAGCTTCAGGGACTCGGCCCAGCTGTGCACGGTGGCCCGCAGTTCCCCCTCGCTGCTCACGGTCGGCTCCGTGACGAGCGCGCACAGGACGATGCGACCACGGGTCACGACCTGTTCGATGTCGACCACGTCGACGGAGAAGGCGGCCAGGGTGTCGAACAGCCCGGCGGTGATTCCGGGGCGGTCCTTCCCGAAGATCTTGACGAGAAGGGTGGGAACGTCAGAGGTCTGCGATGCGCTCATGGTCCCCCCACCGTATCGGCCCCCACGTGGTCGGGCGTGCCCCGTCCCGAGTGCCGGACAGCCGTCCGCCACCTGAGCGGCACTGGGTCCGGCCGCGCCCGGTGCGGCCTCCGCTGCCCGGTTGCCCCCGATGCCCCCGCTGCCCCGGCTCCGGCCCGGGTGCCGGGGCCCAGGCAGCCGTAGGTACGGGTTCGTGTCCGGCTCCGGCGGCATGTACGGGCCGGGGGCGCCCCCCGGCTCCACCCGCCGCCGCGCCTCACACCGTGCCCAGCGGCAACCCCATGCCCCCATCACCCCGCAACACCGCACCTCCGCCGTAGCCGCCCGCACCCGGACCCCGCACCCGGACCCCGCACCCGGCCCCGCCGAGCACCAGGACCGACGCGCGAGCCCGCCCCGAGCCGTACGCACCGCGGTCAGCACGCCCGCGCTCGGCATCAGCAGCCCGCCGCGGACCACGCCCGCCACCGCGCCCGCCACGTCCACACGGAGCCCGATCCACGCCCTCGCGTCCACCAGGTCCCCGACAACTCCGAGTCCCGCCTCCCCGTCAATCGTGACGGCGTCGTGACTCGCCCACGTCACCGACCCGACCGCCGCCACGAAAAGCGCCACCAACACGCCGATGCACGCCGCGAGTTCGCCCCCCCCGAACACATACGCCTGCCCTGCCGCCACCCGCAACGACCGCAGGAAGGTGTACGACAACGGCATCGCCCGTCATCGGCCGAGCGAAGCCGCCCCGTACCCGCCGTATCCGCCCCCGGCGAGTGCAGTCCGAGCGCCGCGATGCCCGCCATGCCCACCAGTGCCCAGCTCACGGCGGCGATCGAGGCCAGGATCACATCCAGCCACCGGACACCCCCGCCGCTTCCGTCCTCGTACACCAGGACCCTCAAAGGTCCCTCGATCCGTACCGAGTTGCTCGGTAAGTGCATGATCCGTACGCACTCGGGGCGCTTATGGCTCTCCGGGGGTATTTCTCCTGAGTCAACGACACATGGGGGCAGGGTGCAGCAGCGCCTGCGCGCTGTCTTCACACCGCCCGACTTTCGATTCCGGCGCCGGGCCTGAAATAGTTCCACCCGATGTTCGCCATCCCTAGACTCCCTGCGACGGGGGGAACTCGGGGGACAAGTAGTGGGGCATGGAGTGCCGGAACTCGTACTGGAATTGAACGGAAGAACCTGGACTCTCGATCCGTCCAGGTCGTACACCATCGGACGCGATCCGCAGGGTGACCTGGTGATCGACGACGCCAGGGTCTCGTGGCGGCATGCCACGGTCGGCTGGAACGGCCGCAGTTGGGCCATCGAGGACCATGGCTCCACCAACGGCACATACGTGCAGGGCCAGCGGATCCACCAGATGGAGATCGGCCCCGGCTCCGCCGTGCACCTCGGCAACGCGACCGACGGCCCCAGGCTGAGCCTGACCGACGCCGCGGCCGGCGCGGGCGCGTACAGCGCCCAGGCCGCCGCCCCGGCTCCCCAGGCGCAGGCCCAGGCGCAGGCCCCGCAGGCCTGGCAGCAGCAGGCCCCGGCCGTGCCGCAGCAGCAGCCGCAGCCGCACCAGCCCCCGGGCTGGCCTCAGCAGCAGCCTCAGCACGCGCCCCAGCAGCAACCGCACCAGCCCCACCAGGCGCCGCCCCACCAGGCCCAGGCCCAGGCCCCGGCCCAGCCGCACGTCCCGCACCAGCAGCCCGGCCCCGCCGGCCACCCCGGCCCCGCCGAGCAGCTCGCGCAGAAGGTCCCGGGCCAGGGTGGCAGCGCCCCGATGGCCGCGCCGGTCCACGCCGAGCGCAGCCCGACGACCTTCCACCAGCTGGCGCTGGGCCGCGTGATGCGCATCGGTCGTGCGCTCGAGAACGAACTGGTCGTCTCCGACCTCCAGGTCTCGCGCCACCACGCCGAGTTCCACGCCACGCCCGACGGCCGCTTCGAGATCCGCGACCTCGGCTCGCACAACGGCACGTACGTCAATGGCCAGCCGCTCGCCAAGTCCGGCTCCGCGCTCATCGGCCCGAACGACATCGTGGGCGTCGGTCACTCGACGTTCCGGCTCGTCGGCGACCGGCTCGAGGAGTTCGTCGACACCGGTGAGGTCTCCTTCTCGGCCCGCCACCTCACCGTCACGGTCGATGGCGGCAAGCAGATCCTGAAGGACGTCTCCTTCGGTGTTCCGGAGAAGTCGCTCATCGCGGTCATCGGCCCGTCCGGCTCCGGCAAGTCGACCCTGCTCAAGGCACTCACCGGCTACCGGCCGGCCAACCAGGGCGACGTCCTCTACGACAACCGGAACCTGTACAAGCAGTTCGCCGAGCTCCGCCAGCGCATCGGTCTGGTCCCGCAGGACGACATCCTGCACAAGGAGCTGACCGTCCGCACCGCGCTCAAGTACGCCGCGAAGCTCCGTTTCCCCGCGGACACCACCGAGCAGGAGCGCGAGGCGCGGATCGACGAGGTCCTGCGCGAGCTGAAGCTCGACATCCACAAGACGAAGAAGATCACCGCCCTCTCCGGCGGCCAGCGCAAGCGCGTCTCGGTGGCCCTGGAGCTGCTGACCAAGCCCTCGCTGATCTTCCTGGACGAGCCGACCTCCGGCCTCGACCCGGGCATGGACCGCGACGTCATGCAGCTGCTGCGCGGCCTGGCCGACGACGGCCGTACGGTCCTCGTCGTCACGCACTCCGTCGCCGAGCTCGCGCTCTGCGACAAGCTGCTGGTCATGGCGCCCGGCGGTTCCGTGGCGTACTTCGGCCCGCCGGAGGAGGCGCTCAACTTCTTCGGTTACGAGACCTGGGCGGACGTCTTCTCGGCGTTCGAGAACTACCGCGACTACGACTGGGCGGGCCGCTGGAAGGGCTCGCAGCACTACCAGATGTACGCCGCGGACATCGACGCCGTCGCCCCGCAGTCCGTGGAGATGCCGTCGGCCCAGTCGATGCGTCCGCCCAAGCCGCAGAGCTGGGGCGCCCAGCTGTGGACCCTGATCCGCCGGTACGTCTCCGTCATCGCCTCCGACCGGGGCTTCCTCGCCCTGATGGTGATCCTCCCGGCCGTCCTGGGCGTGGTCTCCACGCTGATCAGCTCGGACTACGGGCTCAGGCCGAGCCCGCGCGGCCCGAACGGCAGCGCGGCGACGATCCTGCTGATTCTCGCGGTGGGCGCCTGCTTCGCCGGTGCCGCCAACTCCGTACGAGAACTGATCAAGGAACGGGTCATCTACGAACGGGAACGTGCCACGGGCCTGTCACGTTCGGCGTACCTCATGTCGAAGGTGATCGTGCTCGGTGTGATCACGATCATCCAGGGCGCGATCATCGGCGGCATCGGCTTCGGCATGCGTGACGTGCCGGACGAGGGCCTGCTCTTCGGCTCCTCCCTGGTACGGCTGGAACTGAGCCTGCCGATCATGGCGCTCGGCTTCACTTCCATGATGTTCGGCCTGATCATCTCCTCGCTGGTGAAGACCGCCGAGAAGACCATGCCGCTGCTGGTGATGTTCGCGATCATCCAGGTGGTCTTCACCGGCTGCCTGTTCACCCTGCACGGCCAGGTCGGCGTCAACGAGTTCTCGTACCTGATGCCGTCCCGCTGGGCCGTCGCCGCCGCCGGCACCACCGCGCAGCTCAACGTCCTGTTCCCCAACCAGGACGACCCCACCGAAACGGACCCGCTGTGGGACCACGAGCTGGGGCAGTGGATGGTGGACATGGGCGCGCTCCTGGCGCTCGGCGCCATCTGCGGCGTGATCGTGGCGCGCCTGCTGCGCCGCCACGAGCCCGAGGTGATGCGCAAGTAGTACGCGGCCGGAGCACGCGCCGAAGGGCGGCACCCGCACGGGGTGCCGCCCTTCGGCGTAGGTGAACCGGCTCAGTAGGCGCTGTTCACGTTGTCCATGGAGCCGTAACGGTCGGCCGCGTAGTTGCAGGCGGCGACGATGTTGGCGACCGGGTCGTACTGGTCGAACTTGGTGCCCGGCACGTGGTAGGCCTTGAAGGTCGGGTAGATGACCTGGAGCAGGCCCTTCGACGGGACACCGTTGATGGCGTTGATGTCCCAGTTGTTGATGGCCCGGGGGTTACCGCTGGACTCCCGCATGATGTTGCGGTGGATGCCCTCGTAGGAACCCGGGATGTTGTGCTTCTTCATGATGTGGAGCGCCTCGCGGATCCAGCCGTCGAGGTTGTTGGCGAACACCGGCGTGCGGGCGGCGGCGCGGCTCGCGGCGGCCTTGGCGGCGGCACGCTTCTTCGCGGCGGCCTCGGCCTTCGCCTTGGCGGCAGCGGCGGCCTGCGCCTTGGCCTTCGCGGCGGCGGCGGCCTGGGCCTTCGCCTTCGCGGCGGCGGCGTCGGCCTTGGCCTTCAGCTCGATGGTGGTCTGCTGCTCGGTGATGCCGAGGTGCAGCGGCTTGTTCTGCGCGCTGCTGAGCGTGTTCGTGAGCGCGGCGACCGGAGCGGCAGCAGGGGCGGCGGCGACAGCCTGCGGCTCCGTCTCGGCGGCGGCGTCGTTGCCCGGAACGACGGAGAACGCGAGCGCGGCGGCGCTCAGCGTGGCAACGCCGGCGAGGGAAAGCTTGTGGTTCTTCTTGAGACGGCTGAAGCCGGGGCGGGTGCTGGACGCGGACATGCAGTCGTACCTCTTCGAATCGCGGGACGTCGCAAGGCCAGGGCGGCGCTTCGCCTGCTCGGCGGGCGACGGATGCAATTCTTAGCGGCAGCAAAATCCTGGGGCAAAGGTGTGACGTACGAAGCCGGGTAGTGGATCAGCGGGTGCCGAAGAGCGCCTCGGTACCAGCCACGCACCCGCGTCACCAGCACTCATCTCGTACTTATGGGCACCACTAGCCGGCTTCGTAAGTGACGTGGGTCCTATGTGCGGGCTCACATCGGGCACGCAACAGTCTCACCATCTGTTGCACGAGCAATGCGCTCAGTGAGGGCCCTCCTCCGGGAGGATGAGGTGGACGTCGCCGAACTCGTGCCAGAGGTACAACCGCCTCAGCGCCTCGGCGTACGCACGGCCCAGCGCCTCCCTCCCCGCGACCGCCTCCAGCATCAGCAGGTGCGAAGCCTCCGGCTCGTGCAGCCCGGTCAGCAGCCCGTCCACGGCGCGCACCCCGCGCCGCGGCGTGACCACCAGATCCGTCCAGCCGGAAGCCGGACGTACGACACCGTCGTCACCGGCCGCCGACTCCAGCGCCCGCACCGCCGTCGTCCCCACCGCCACGATCCGCCCGCCGCCCGCCCGCGCGGCCCCGACCAGCCACGCCGTGGCCGGCGGCACCTCGAACCGCTCCGGGTACGGCGGCTCGTGCGCCTCCGCCGACGCCACACCCGTGTGCAGCGTCACCGGCGCGAACTGCACGCCCCGGCTCACCAGCGCCGCCACCATCCCCGCCGTGAAGGGCCGCGCCGCACTCGGCATCTCCGCCGAGCCCGCGCCGTCCGGGGACGGCCGCGCGAAGACGGTCTGGTACGCGGACAGCGGCTGGTCCCGTTCCGTGTAGCGGTACCGGATGGGACGCCCGTACCCGGCCAGCAGCCCCGGCACACCCACCGAGACGGAAGCCCACCACAGGCGTGCCGGAGCAGACGATCCCGCCGCCATCCCCACCGGCTCCTCCAGCACCAGATGCGCCCCACCGGGAAGCCGCACCGTCCCGCCCGCCGGCCCACCCGGCCGCGGCCGAGTACTGCCCCGCCCGTCCGGATCCCGGAGCTCCACCGACCACCGCCCGTCGTCCCCCCGGGTCGAGAAGTGCACGACGACCGCGTCCCCGCCGAGGCGCCCGGCCACCGCGGCGGCCAGCGTCGGTGACGTGTTCACCACCAGCACGTCCCCGGCCCGCAGCACCCCCGGCAGCTCCCGGAACGCGTGGTGCGACACGGCGAGCCCGCGCGACACCATGAGCCGAACGTCGTCCCGCCCCGTTCCCCGCTGCTCGGCCGGCACCCGCGCGGACAGCTCCTCCGGCACCCGCAGTGCCCCCAGCACGCTCACGCGTCCACCCCCAGCAGCGCGGGTGCCGCGTACCGCCCGCTCGCCGGCCGCTCCGCCAGCAGCCGCAGGAAGCCCGGCACCACCGATTCCGGGGCGGGCCGGTCCGAGTCGTCGTCCACGGGGACGGCGGCCCGGTACAGATCCGTCCGCATGTCACCCGGGTCGACCGCCCACACCCGCAACCCCGGCTCCTCGACCGCCAGCACCGCCGCCAGCTGGTCCAGCGCCGCCTTCGACGCCCCGTACCCACCCCACGTCCCGTACGCCTCCACCGCCGCGTCCGAACTGACCGCGATCACCGCCCCGGCCCCACTCGCCCGCAGCAGGGGAAGAGCCTCCTGTACGAGTCCGAGGGCGGCCACCACGTTGGTCTCCAGCGCCACCCGCAGCCCCTCCAACGACAGCGCGTCCAACCGCACGAGCGGCTCGGCGCCCAGCGCGCTCGCATTGCTCACCAGCAGGTCGAGCCCGCCCAGCTCCCGCGCCGCCGCCACCAGCGCCGCCCGGTGCCACCCGTCGGTCACGTCCCCGGGCAGCGCCACCACCCGCGTCCCGTGCGCCCGCGCCTCGCGAGCGCTCTCCTCCAGTACGGAGGCGGTCCTGGCGTCCAGTACCAGATCCCAGCCCTGACGGGCGAGCGCGGCGGCCAGCGCCCGCCCCAGCCCCTTGGAAGCACCCGTGATGATCGCGACAGACATGACACCCATCCCCTGAGAACGTAAGAGCCGGAAAGAGAAGCGATGTCCTCAGCCTGGAACGGCCCCCCAGGCGCCCGCCTCGGCCCCCGGCCGGATCCGCAAGGGACTTCGACCTAGGCCTTCCGCCCTAATCGGCCGCCGTCCCCGGTCCGATACGGACTGTCACCCCCCGCCGGTAACGTGAACGCATGACCGATCGACCGCCCCGCTCCGGCCTCGCCGCCGTCAGCACCGCCCTGCTGGCGATGAGCAGGCACCTGGAGGTCCGCGACGTCCTCAAGACGATCGTCGCCTCCGCCCGCGAGCTGCTCGACGCCGAGTACGCGGCGCTGGGCGTGCCCGACGACCACGGCGGGTTCGCCCAGTTCGTCGTGGACGGCGTCAGCGACGAGCAGTGGAAGGCCATCGGCCCGCTGCCGCGCCAGCACGGCATCCTCGCGTCGATGCTCCACGAGGCGAAGGCCGAGCGCCTCGCCGACGTCCGCAAGGACCCCCGCTTCGAGGGCTGGCCCTCCGCCCACCCCGACATGTCCGACTTCCTGGGCCTGCCCATCCGGGACGGCGATGAGACGATCGGCGCCCTGTTCCTCGCCAACAAGCGGTGCCCGCAGGGCCCCGCCCCCGCCGACGGCTGCGGCTTCACCGAGGACGACGAGGAACTGCTCGGCATCCTCGCCCAGCACGCCGCGATAGCCCTCACCAACGCCCGGCTGTACGAGCGCAGCCGCGAGCTCACCATCGCCGAGGAGCGCTCACGGCTGGCCCACGAGCTGCACGACGCGGTCAGCCAGAAGCTCTTCTCCCTGCGGCTCACCGCGCAGGCCGCCGCCACCCTCGTCGACCGCGACCCGGCGCGCGCCAAGGGCGAGCTCCAGCAGATCGCCGTGCTCGCCGCCGAGGCCGCGGACGAGCTGCGCGCCGCGGTCGTCGAGCTGCGCCCGGCCGCACTGGACGAGGACGGCCTGGTCCATACCCTCCGTACGCAGATACAGGTCCTGGACCGCGCCCACGCGGCGCGCGTGACGTTCGACAGCTCCGGGGTACGGGCGCTGCCCGCCGCCCAGGAGGAAGCGGTGCTCCGGGTCGCCCAGGAGGCCCTGCACAACGCCCTGCGCCACTCCGAGGCCGACCGGGTGGCCGTGTCCCTCGTACGGCGCGGCCAGGGCGCGCTGCTCAGCGTCACCGACAACGGCAAGGGCTTCGAACCCCGCTCCGTCCGCAGGGCGGGCCGCCACCTCGGCCTGGTCTCGATGCGCGACCGGTCGAGCGGCGTCGGCGGGAAGCTCACCGTCCATTCGGCGCCCGGCAAGGGCACCACGATCGAGATGGAGGTCCCCGGTGGCTGAGGCCGTGCCCAATCCGAAGACCGGGATCCGCGTCCTGCTGGTCGACGACCACCAGGTGGTCCGCCGCGGACTGCGCACGTTCCTGGAGGTCCAGGACGACATCGAGGTCGTGGGGGAGGCGGGCGACGGCGCCGAGGGCGTGGAGCGCGCCGAGGAGCTCCGCCCCGACGTCGTCCTCATGGACGTCAAGATGCCCGGCATGGACGGCATCGAGGCCCTGCGCAAGCTCCGCGAGCTGGGCAACCCGGCCAAGGTGCTGATCGTCACCAGCTTCACCGAGCAGCGCACGGTGATCCCCGCACTGCGGGCGGGCGCGTCGGGTTACGTGTACAAGGACGTCGACCCGGACGCGCTGGCCGGTGCCATCCGCTCCGTCCACGCGGGTCATGTCCTGCTCCAGCCGGAAGTGGCCGTGGCCCTCCTCTCCCAGGAGGACACCAACGGCGGCACGGGCCGGGGCGGCACCCTCACCGATCGCGAGCGGGAGGTCCTCGCCCTGATCGCGGACGGCCGCTCCAACCGCGAGATCGCCCGGGCGCTGGTCCTCTCCGAGAAGACCGTCAAGACGCACGTCTCCAACATCCTGATGAAGCTGGACCTCGCCGACCGTACCCAGGCCGCGCTCTGGGCGGTCCGCCACGGCCTGACCGGCTGACTGCCTGACCGGCTGACCGGCGGCCGGCCGCACCGGTCAACCAGAGGCGCGGCACCGGTCTGAGATTCATACCGTCGTGTGTATGTCACCCACTCGGCGCAACCTCGGTGCGGCGTGGCCGTTCTCCATGGCGTGCTGCGGTGATCGCCGCAGCGATAGTCAACGGAGGATGTTCGAAGTGAAGAACCTGAAGAAGGCCGCTGCTGTCACCATGGTCGCCGGCGGGCTCGTGGCCGCCGCCGCGGGCGCCGCGTCCGCCACCGGTGGTGCGCACGCGGACGGCGCCGCCGTCCACTCTCCGGGCGTCGGCTCCGGCAACCTGGTTCAGGCCCCGGTGCACGTCCCGGTGAACGTCTCGGGCAACAGCGTCAATGTGATCGGCCTCTTGAACCCGGCCTTCGGCAACACCGCCGTCAACCACTGACGGCCGAACGACCGACCCGGCCCCCAGCCCCACCTGGGGGCCGTCCCATGCCCGGCCGTCCATCCGGCCGCAGGGGTATCCGCAGCCCCGTGCACCGGCCCCTCGCCCGCCGGGCCAGGAGCGCGAGGGCGGGACGGTCCACCGGCCACGGCCAGCCGGCAGACCGACCCGCCCCGGCCTTCCCCGACCGGCCCGCCCCGGCCTTCCCCGACCGAACGCCACCGCCCTTCCCCGACCGGCCCAGATCCGTCCCACCGGTCACCTCTCCGGTGACCTCACCCCGCGCCTCACCCGCGCTCCCGCTCCTCCACCCACGCGTTGAACGCCGCCACTTGTGCCCGCCTGGCCACCCGCTCCACCGGCCGCAGCGCCTCCGACCGGGCTGCCATCTCCGACGCGCTCACCGCACCGCCGTGCGCGCCACCGGTTCCGTACGAGGGCGAATACGCCAGCGAGATCAGCAGCCCCACCCGCTGCGCCAGCTCCAGCACCCGCACCGCCCGCGGCGGATACCCCGGAGCCAGCACCTCGCGCCCGGCCTCCGCCCGGGCCCGGTACGCGTCCAGCGCCGCCTCCGCCACCGGCCCCGACGCCGCCACGTTCAGCCGCGTCAGTACCACCGTCGCCTCACGCAGGGCCTCAGCCAGCTCCCGCTCCGCCTCCCCGAGCGACGGCACATCGGCCGGCGGCGCCTCCCGCACCGGCAGGCAGTGCCAGACGACCTCCACGTGCAAGTCCCCGGGCCCCGGCCCCGCCTCGTACACCTCGGGGACGAGACCGAAAGCCGCCCCGTACCCGACGACCGCCTCCTCGGCCTCCAGCGCCCGCGCGTTGAACTCCGGTGGCCCGCTCAACCCCAGTGGGTGCCCCGGCGCCGGGAGCGCCACCCGCCACCCCGCGACCCCGAGCGCCCGCAGCCGACCCAGCGCCAGCGTCAGACCGACCGGCCCGGCCTCGCCCGGCAGCCCCTCCACCCGGTGCACGGCGTCGTCCCCGACGATCGCGAGCACGGCCTCATCCGGCGACACCAACCCGGCCAGCAAGGAGTTCCCCCATGCGGCCAACCGTCCTGAACGTGGTTCCGAAAGCATCCCCCCACCCTAGGCACTGTCCGGGGACCGGACCGAAGGAGACCAAAGGAGACCTAAGGACCGGGTCGCGCGACCAGTGGCGTAGGTTTTCCCCTGGGAGCTTCGCCCACAGGCGCAAGCGACGACGAGACTCGACCGCATAGGGGAGACAACGCGCTCATGAGCGATGTACTGGAGCTGGTGGACGTATCCGTGGTCCGCGACGGACGCGCTCTGGTGGAAGACGTCTCCTGGTCGGTCAAGGAGGGCGAGCGCTGGGCCATCCTCGGCCCCAACGGCGCCGGCAAGACCACCCTCCTCAATGTCGCGTCCAGCTACCTCTTCCCGACCTCTGGCACCGCCCGCATCCTGGGCGACCAGCTCGGCAAGGTCGACGTCTTCGACCTCCGCCCGCGCATCGGCATGGCCGGCATCGCCATGGCCGAGAAGCTGTCCAAGCGCCAGACCGTCCTGCAGACCGTCCTCACCGCCGCGTACGGCATGACCGCCACCTGGCACGAGAACTACGACGCCGTCGACGAGGACCGCGCCCGCGCCTTCCTCGACCGCCTGGGCATGACCGAGTTCCTCGACCGCACCTTCGGAACCCTTTCCGAGGGCGAGCGCAAGCGCACCCTGATCGCCCGCGCGATGATGACCGACCCCGAGCTGCTGCTCCTCGACGAGCCGGCCGCCGGCCTCGACCTCGGCGGCCGCGAGGACCTGGTGCGCCGTCTCGGCCGCCTCGCCCGCGACGCGTACGCCCCCTCCATGATCATGGTCACCCACCACGTCGAGGAGATCCCGCCCGGCTTCACCCACGTTCTGATGATCCGTCAGGGCAAGGTGCTCGCCGCCGGACCGGTGGAGATGGAGCTGACCTCCCGCAACCTCTCGCACTGCTTCGGCCTGCCGCTCGTCGTCGAGCGCGTCGGCGACCGCTACACCGCCCAGGGCCTCCCCCTGGCGTAAGCCGCCCCCGCACCCACCGCGCCCTGTCCGCGACGCGACCACCGGTCCTACCATGGCCCCGTGGACATCGACGCATGGGTCTGGTGGCTGATCGGCGCGGTGGGACTCGGCATCCCGCTCGTCCTGACCGCGATGCCGGAATTCGGAATGCTCTCCGTCGGAGCGGTCGCCGGGGCCGTCACCGCCGGCCTCGGTTTCGGCGTGGTGGGCCAGGTGGTGGTCTTCGCCGTCGTCTCCGTCGCGCTCATCGCGGTGGTACGCCCCATCGCGGCCCGCCACCGCGACGGACGGCCGCAACACGCCACCAACATCGACGCCTTGAGAGGCCGCCAAGCCGTCGTACTGGAACGCGTCGACGGCAGCGGCGGCCGCATCAAGCTGGCCGGCGAGGTCTGGTCCGCCCGCACCCTCGACGCCGACCAGGTCTTCGAACCGGGCCGGCAGGTCGACGTCGTCGAGATCGACGGGGCCACGGCCGTAGTGATGTGACGGTTCGCCAGGTGTGGCAACCTGGTCAACTCCCGCCGAACGGCGCACGCGCGACCCCGCCGTCTGCGAAACTCGATCATCGAACCAACCGGCAACGAACCGGCAGACAACCGGCAGCGAAGGGCACGGGGAACACACGATGCCATCAGTCATCATCGTCCTGGTCATCCTGGTGGTGCTCGTCTTCATCGCCCTGATCAAGACGATCCAGGTCATCCCGCAAGCCAGCGCCGCCATCGTCGAGCGCTTCGGCCGCTACACCCGCACCCTCAACGCGGGACTGAACATCGTCGTCCCGTTCATCGACTCGATCCGCAACCGGATCGACCTGCGTGAACAGGTCGTCCCCTTCCCGCCCCAGCCGGTGATCACCCAGGACAACCTGGTCGTGAACATCGACACCGTCATCTACTACCAGGTCACCGACGCCCGCGCGGCGACCTACGAAGTCGCCAGCTACATCCAGGCGATCGAGCAGCTCACCGTCACCACGCTGCGCAACATCATCGGTGGCATGGACCTGGAGCGGACCCTCACCTCCCGGGAGGAGATCAACGCGGCCCTCCGCGGCGTCCTCGACGAAGCCACCGGCAAGTGGGGCATCCGCGTCAACCGCGTCGAACTCAAGGCCATCGAACCGCCCACCTCCATCCAGGACTCGATGGAGAAGCAGATGCGCGCCGACCGCGACAAGCGCGCCGCGATCCTCACCGCCGAAGGCATCCGCCAATCGCAGATCCTGACCGCCGAGGGTGAGAAGCAGTCCGCCATCCTCCGCGCCGAAGGTGAGGCCAAGGCCGCCGCCCTCCGCGCCGAAGGCGAAGCACAGGCGGTCCGCACGGTCTTCGAGGCCATCCACGCCGGCGACCCCGACCAGAAGCTCCTCTCCTACCAGTACCTCCAGATGCTCCCGAAGATCGCCGAAGGCGACGCCAACAAGCTCTGGATCGTCCCCAGCGAGATCGGCGACGCCCTCAAGGGCCTCTCCGGCGCCTTCGGCAACCTCGGCAGCGGCGCCCCCGGCTTCAACACCGGCGGCACCGGCAAGGAACGCCCCCCGGCACAGCGCCGCGAAGAGCCCCCGGTCGACTGACACGCCCACCCCTTCGTGCATGATCGGTGCAGCAGGCACCGATCCCACAGCACCGATCTTGTACGAAGGGCCCCGCGTGACGATCTGGGAGATGCTCGCCGTCTTCGCCGCAGGCATCGGCGCCGGCACGATCAACACCATCGTCGGATCGGGAACGCTGATCACCTTCCCGGTCCTGGTCGCCACCGGCCTCCCACCGGTCACCGCCACCGTCTCCAACGCCCTCGGCCTGATCCCCGGCGCCATCAGCGGTGCCATCGGCTACCGCGCCGAACTCACCGGCCAGCGCCGCCGCATCCTGCGCCTCAGCATCGCCGCCGCCACCGGAGGACTCGGCGGAGCCATACTGCTCCTCCTTCTGCCCTCCACCGCCTTCGAGACCATCGTCCCGGTCCTGGTCGCCCTCGCCCTCGTCCTGGTCCTCCTGCAACCCCGCATCGCCAAGGCCGTCCAGCGCCGCCGCGACCGCGAAGGCACCCACGGCAACCCCGACGGCGGCCCGCTCCTCTTCACCGGCCTGCTCCTCGCCAGCGTCTACGGCGGCTACTTCACCGCCGCCCAGGGGATCATCTACCTCTCCCTCATGGGCATGCTGCTCCACGACACCATGCAGCGCCTCAACGCGACCAAGAACATCCTCGCGGCCGTCGTCAACACCATCGCCGCGGTCTTCTTCCTCTTCGTCGCCCACTTCGACTGGACGGCCGTGCTGCTGATCGCCGTCGGCTCGACCATCGGCGGCCAACTCGGCGCCAAGGTCGGCCGCCGCCTCCCGCCGACCGTGCTGCGCGCCGTGATCGTCGCCGTCGGTATCCTCGCGATCATCCAACTCACCACCAGGGGATGACCTCATGGCACTGGAAATGCGCGACATCTGCGAACGCTGCGAGGCGCCCCTGAGCGCCACCGGCACCGCGTACATCTGCAGTTACGAGTGCACCTTCTGCCAGGCCTGCACGACGACGATGAACCACGTCTGCCCCAACTGTGGCGGCAACCTCGTCCGGCGCCCCACACGCCACAAGCCCGCCTCGGCCTGACGGCGAGACGGGCTTCGGGTCACGGTATTGAGTCCCGCACAGCGGCTCACGCAGCCGCCGATGCCAGCCAATCGGGCAGCTCGGACCGGTCCCGCGCCCCGAGCGCCAGCAGCATCGCGTCCGCGGGCGACGGTATGAACGGCTGGTGCAGCAGCGGCATCCCCGCCTGTTCCGGCGTACGGTCCGCTTTGCGGTGATTGTCCTCCGCGCAGGACGCCACCGTGTTCAGCCAGTTGTCCCCACCACCCTGCGCCCGCGGCACCACGTGGTCCACGGTCGTCGCGCGCCCTCCGCAGTACGCGCACCGGTGCTGGTCCCGTACCAGCACACCCCGCCTCGACCACGGGGCCTGTCTTCGGAACGGCACCCTGACGTACCTGCAGAGCCTGATCACCCGAGGCACCGGGAGTTCGACGGCGGCCGCCCGCATACGCAGCCGGGGATGCTCCTGCTCGACAACGGCCTTGTCCTGAAGCACCAGCACCACCGCACGGTTCAACGTCACCGTCGACAGCGGTTCGAAGCTCGCGTTGAGAACCAGCGTGTCCCGCATCCTGCCACCTCCCGTGTGCCGGCCCTGCCCTCATGGCGGGCCTGGGGCCGGGACCAACTCTGGCCGGGCGCGCCGGGTTGGACAACGCAATATCCGTGCGCAACGAAAGATGCCCGCTCCTGATCTCTCCAAGACCAGGAGCGGGCAAACAAAAAGCGAACGATCAGCTTTCCGTCGGTTCCGCGTAATGTCCGATCAGCTGAGCACGTGCCAGCGTGTGGAACCGGAGGTTGAAGCCGACCACGGCGGGCGACGCGTCCGCGTCCGGCCCGAGCTTCTCGGTGTCCACCGCGTAGACGGTGAAAACGTAACGGTGGTCCTCACCCGCCGGCGGCGCCGCACCGCCGAAGTCCTTCGACCCGTAGTCGTTGCGGACGTGCACCGCCCCCTCGGGCAGTCCCTCGAACTTCCCGCTCCCCGCACCCGCCGGCAGCTCGGTGACCGACGCCGGGATGTCGAACAGCACCCAGTGCCAGAATCCGCTCCCGGTGGGCGCGTCCGGGTCGAAGCACGTCACGGCGAAGCTCTTGGTCTCCGCCGGGAAGCCCTCCCACCGCAGCTGCGGCGAGGTGTTCCCCTTCGCGTAGACCTGCGCGTCCGCCAGGGTGGCGCCCGGCGCGACGTCGTCGCTCACCACCGTGAACGACGGCACCTGCGGGTGGAAGTCGTGAGGGAGCGGCGCCCTCTTCTCCTCGGCCACGGTCACGTCAGAACCTCCGTATCGCTGTTGTTCCGATGGACTCCCTCGAGCCTAGAGCCAGTTGCGGCGACCACCGACATCGGCGAGCCACTGGTTGAGGTAGGCGACCCAGTCGGTGCCCTGGAAGTCGTTCAGCCCCACCTTGAAGGCCCGGTAGGAGTCGCTGCCCTCACTGAACAGCCCCGGCTTCTTGTCCATCTCCAGGACGACGTCCATCTCGCGCTCGTCGGCGACGAACGTCAGCTCCACCTGGTTCAGCCCCCGGTACTGCTGCGGCGGCAGGAACTCGATCTCCTGGTAGAACGGCAGCTTCTGCCGCGTCCCACGGATGTGCCCGCGCTCCATGTCCGCGCTCTTGAAACGGAAGCCCAGCTGGATGAAGGCGTCCAGGATCGCCTGCTGAGCCGGCAGCGGATGCACATTGATCGAGTCCAGGTCACTGGAGTCCACGGCCCGCGCGATCTCCAGCTCCGTCGACACACCGATGTCCATCCCGCGCAGCTGCTGCCCCGCGATGGTCGTGACCGGCGTCTCCCACGGGATGTCCAGCCCGAACGGCACCACGTGCACCGCCCCGGCCTTCACCTCGAAAGCCCCACCGAGCCGCACCTTGGTGAACTCGATGTCCTGCTTGACCTCCTGGTCACCACCTTCGACCTCGACCCGCGCCTGGAGACCGACCGAGAGCCCCTCGATC
Organism: Streptomyces sp. NPDC000229; assembly: GCF_040300825.1. NCBI lineage: Bacteria > Bacillati > Actinomycetota > Actinomycetes > Kitasatosporales > Streptomycetaceae > Streptomyces > Streptomyces sp. NPDC000229. Next base: position 375 of record NZ_JBEPEL010000023.1, on the reverse strand, counting down.
CGCTGATCCACCGAACCGCCCTGGATGCGCACCTCACCCTGGACCACCCCACCGGGCACGACGTTCGCCTCGGTGAGCACCGTCTCCACGGACGCACCCCCGGCACCCAGGCTCGCGAGCAGCTTCTTGAACCCCATGTTCACTCCTTTTCGGATCCTGACCCCTACATACGCGCATACGCCCAAGGACCGCGGGCGGTTCCCAGTACGCTCGTACGACATGATCGAGAGCTCCGACCGTACGCCGCTGCCGCGGGACTTCTTCGACCGCCCCGTACTGGAGGTCGCCCCGGATCTGCTGGGCCGCACCCTCGTACGCATGACGGACGACGGCCCCATCGAGCTCCGCCTCACCGAGGTGGAGGCGTACGCGGGC